>NZ_JAOPHO010000044.1:0-34196 GCF_033141925.1 Peribacillus sp. CSMR9 | reverse complement strand
CTCCGCAGGTAGGACTCGAACCTACGACCGTTCGGTTAACAGCCGAATGCTCTACCACTGAGCTACTGCGGAATAATGAAAATTGGGTTCCTTTTTCATGCTCAAGGACCTTAGTGTTTGTCGTGAAGAACAAGTTGTTATCTTGTCGACTCTTATGATTATAAAGAGGTTACAACCTAAAGTCAAGGGTTCTTTTGTGTCTTTTTTAAATTTCTGTTTTTTCCTCTTTAAACCCTTGGTAAATCAATGTTCCGCGACATTTACCACAAACGAAACGGGTAGTGTCGATTCGTTTTTTTCTTATATACACCTGCTGACAGTCTTCACATTTATATTGAATAGTATTCATCTTTCTCTTTACTTGATTTGATTGTAGTGGCTCGCAAAATCTCGGTGCCCCCACTTTTTTGAGTAATTGCTTAAAGTCTGCATCACGATGCTGATACCCTTTCTTCTCGAGGTGCAGATGATAATGGCACAATTCATGTTTTATGATACCAATCATTTCTCCCACACCGCGTTCATCAAGATACTTCTTATTAATTTCAATATTGTGTGAACGGAGCAAGTATCGTCCTCCTGTAGTTCGAAGACGAGGGTTAAAAGTGGCTACATGTCTAAAGGCCTTTTTAAAGTCTTTCAACGAAATTTCTTCAACTAGTTTTTGCAATTGCAGATTATCCATTTCCCCCTCCCTTTCCTTGGTAACATGACAACCCATTATAACATAGACTAATAATACAATAGGAAACTAAGGGAGGAAAAGCTATGCCTAATTGGTTCCAGAATCAAATCCGTAAAGCCTTTTATGAAAAGGATTATTATCAAGTGAAGATGTTGAATCAATGTTGGTTTTTTTATCAAAAGAAGGAAAGTCTCCGATTATAGATTCAACTATGTTCGAAATATAACATACATTTACTTCCCCAAAAAAACCCCTTCTAATAATATAGAAGGAGCTTACCATAGGCTAGTTTTGATTCTTTGGCTCGAGCATAGTTAAAGATACCCTTTGCTTTTGAGAGTCGACCAGTTCTACCCAAACCGTCACAACATCCCCAACGGCAACTATATCCAATGGGTGCTTTACAAACCGATTGCTTAGTTTGGAAATATGCACAAGTCCGTCCTGTTTAACACCGATGTCCACAAACGCACCGAAATCCACAACATTCCTCACTGTGCCTTGTAATTCCATCCCAGTTTGCAGATCCTCCATTTTTAGCACATCTTGCTTAAGCAGTGGTTTTGATAATTCATCCCGAGGATCTCTTCCCGGTTTCATCAAATCATCTATGATATCTTTAATCGTAATTTCCCCAATTTCCAAAACATTTACTAATTCCGTCGGATTTAGTTTACCTAACTCTTCATTCAGTGCATCACTGCCTAAATCCTCAGATGTGAATCCCATTTTCTTTAACAATTTATTCACGGCACTGTAGTTCTCAGGATGTATCGCGGTTTGATCCAAAGGTTCATCTCCATTAATGATACGCAAGAACCCTATGCATTGTTCATATGTTTTGGCGCCAAGTCGGGGAATCTTCTTTAATTCCTTCCTGCTAGCAAACTTCCCTTCCACTTCCCTTTTCTTCACAATATTTTGAGCAACTGATTTTGATAAACCAGCTACATATTGTAATAGGGACGATGAAGCGGTATTGACGTTAACTCCCACCTGGTTAACAGCTGTCTCTACTACAAAAGAAAGGGATTCCGTTAACTTTTTCTGGGACACATCATGTTGATACTGACCTACCCCCACTGATTGAGGATCAATTTTTACAAGTTCGGCAAGGGGATCTTGAAGCCTTCTGCCTATAGATACGGCGCTTCTCTGTTCTACTTGAAGATCCGGAAACTCTTCACGGGCAATATCTGAGGCAGAGTATACACTTGCCCCCGCTTCATTAACAATGATATAAGAAATATTCCCTTTCACTTCCTTTAGAATATCCGCGATGAATTGCTCTGATTCACGTGATGCCGTCCCATTGCCGATTGCCACAATTTCAACTGAGAACCGCTGAAGTATTTCGATCGTTTTTTCGCGGGCAGCATTAAACTTCGCAACAGGGGGATGCGGGTAGATTACACTAATATCGAGTACCTTTCCCGTTTCATCAATAACAGCCAATTTACAGCCCGTCCGATATGCCGGATCTAGAGCTAGGACCACTTTCCCTTTAAGCGGGGGTTGCAGGAGCAAGTTCCGGAGATTTTCAGAGAAAATGTGGATAGCTTGATCCTCTGCTTTTTCCGTCAGCTCTTTCCTGATTTCCCGTTCTACCGAAGGCATGATCAAACGCTTGAGTCCATCCTCAATTGCTGATTTAAGGACACTTTGGGCTTCAGATTTGTTATTTTTAATGATTTTCCGTTCCAGATGACCAATGATGATTTCAGTCCGAGGCTGAATGGATATTCGTAAAACCTCTTCCTTTTCACCTCTGTTAAGCGCTAAGACCCGATGTGGTACGATCCTTTGAACTGGCTCCTCATATTCATAGTACATCTCGAAGATTCTTTTCTCGTCCTTCTCCTCATTTTTTACGGCCGAAACTATTTTTCCAGCTTTGAAAATCTCAGCCCTCATCCACTTCCTTAATTCCGCGTCATCAGAAATATGTTCTGCTATGATATCCTGCGCTCCTGCAATAGCCTCTTCAATAGAAGTAACTTCTTTTTCTGCCGATACGAATTCTGCGGCTTTTTCGCTAACTCGAGCTTGCATTTGACATTCAAGAAGCCATTTAGCCAGTGGTTCAAGCCCCTTTTCTTTAGCGACCGTCGCCTTCGTTCTCCTTTTTTGCTTGAATGGCCTGTATAAATCCTCGACTTCCTGCAGTTTTGTTGCCTTCTCGATTTGTCTTTTTAATTCTTCCGTCAATTTTCCCTGTTCACCAATCGAACGCGTAACTTCCATTTTCCTCTGCCCAAGGTTTTCTAGATAGTTCCACCTTTCCATAATGGAACGAATCTGCACTTCATCAAGCGAACCCGTCATTTCTTTTCTATACCGGGCAATAAATGGTACAGTATTCCCCTCTTGCAGCATCTGTATGACGTTTTGAACTTGATTATTTTTCAAAGTTAGCTCATTGGATATTTGTTTAATCAATTCTTTTAATGTATCTTCTACAACGATCATTTTGTTTACCTCCAAGCTTTTAATCTAATATGTATAGTCTAGCAAATGAGGGATGAAGTTGCGAATCCATTACAAAAAAGCTCACTTCCGATTTATGGCGAAAGTAAGCTTCCTAAAATGAAAGTTGTATCATCTGCAGTTACTGGACTGCTTTCTAAAATGCATTGGGCGTTCTTATCGATAGGGACAAGCCTTTTTAAAAAAGATTTAGCTCCCTTAAGTTCTAGACCATCGGAATGAAGAATGAATTTTGCATTAGGTTCATATTTGTAGCTCTGCGTCCTGTATTTTTGCTTCCTGCCTGATAAATACCCTGTAACAGGTAAAGGGTAAACAAGATGGTCCTCGCTTGGATTATACAGAAAAAAGCGGATGTTCCCAACTGAACTGTATATAAATTCATTCTTTTCATAAAATATCTTCAAAATGGAAACGGCTGCCCCCCGCTTATCGATTAAAACTTGATTACATACTGCCATTAGTGATTCTACATCCAACTCATGATTACGTTTAACTTCCTCGATGACGGCATGGGAGGATTCGTAAGCATTTTTCCCGCTACCTAGCCCATCTGCCAGTACACACACAAAGTATTCTTTCGTATGAAGAAAGAAGTAATCATCACCGCAATAAACCATCCCGTTTTTAGAGGATTGAGAGACAAGGACTTCTATTTTTTCTTCCCTCAGAATATCTTTGATCACTGTATTAACTCCGAGTTTTCAGCGTTAATGGCTTCTTGAAGTTTCTTGATTGCGCGGCGCTGGAGTCTTGATACATGCATTTGGGAAATTCCAAGTTTATCGCCCGCTTCTTTTTGACTTAAATTTTCTAGATAAGTATGTTGAATGATCATCTTTTCACGGTCACTCAACACATGCAGCACCTTTTCAAGCACTAGGCGCTGATTGACCTTTTCAAAACCTTCATCGACATTTCCGAAAATATCAAGCAATGTGACCGTACCACCATCGGAATCCGCCTCAATAGAATGATCAACAGATAACGCTTGATAGCTTTTACCCATTTCCATCGCTTCTAAAACTTCTTCTTCAGTAACCCCTATACAATCGGCTATTTCATCTATTCTTGGTGAACGGTGCAGAGTCGTCGTTAATTCCTCAACAGTCACCCTTATTTTCGGACCAAGTTCCTTAATTCTTCTTGGCACATGAACACTCCATGTTTTGTCACGCAAGAACCTCTTGATTTCCCCGATTATTGTAGGAACGGCAAATGCCTCAAAGCTTTTACCGAAAGATTCATCATATCTCCGAATGGCACCTAACAAACCAATCATGCCGACTTGAGAGATATCCTCCTGAAATGATTTCCCCTTCGCATACTTTCGGGAGATTGTTTCAACCAAACTTTTATAATGGATGACCAGTTTACTCTGTGCTTCATCATCTTGGTTCTGCTGATAAGCTCTAATCCATTCATTTACCTGTTCCCTTTGTGCCTGATTAGGTTGAGACTGTTTTTGCATCCATCTCCACCTGCTCTCCTTCTAAAAACTTAGTCATAAATACTGTAACCCCGTCATGCTGATGAATTTTCACATCATCCATCAGAGTTTCAATGAGGTAAAGACCCAAGCCTCCTTCTCTCAAGAGCTCGACTTTTTGTCCATTTTCGTATGGACCGATTCCTTGACGAATCTCTTCGAAATTACAGCTCTTACCACTATCAGAAACCATGACCTCCAAACGGTCAGGATAAAGCCCGAAACTCACTTTCACTTCACCTTTTTCAGAATCCTTATATGCATGCTGTACCGCATTTGTACAAGCCTCACTGGTAGCGATTTTCAAATCCTCGATTTCATCATACGCAAATCCCATCCGGCTACCTATTCCAGATAGCGTTAAACGAATGACACCGATGAACTCTGGTTTTGCAGGTATTTTCATTTCGATGTAATCATATACTTGGCTCATTCTAACCCACCCTCTGTACCACTTTTTATATCAATGATATCTGCAAGACCCGTAATATCGAATAAACGTCGTAACCTTTCTGATAAACCAACTAAAGTGAATTCGCCATCATGTGCCCTTACGCTTTTAAAAGCACCGACAAATACTCCAAGTCCCGTACTATCCATATAGGAAACTTCAGTTAAATCAATAATAATCGAAACATTGTCCTGCTCTGATATTGGAAATAGTGATTCTCTTAGTTTTGGTGCAGTATAGGCATCGATTTCACCTTTTAGTTTTACAATAAATTCATTATTTAATTCATTAACATCTACTGTTATATTCATCCTTGACCCACCTCTTCAAATCCTCTTCATTCCTATATCTATACCCTGTGGAAAAAATACTAAACATTTGATTTTAAAATTATTAATGTGAAATCATCCCTTAGTTGGAAGTTCTGCATTTTCTCCAATTGCTTATAAATATTATTCACCATTTCCTGGGCTTGTAAGTGCATATTCTTTTTAATGAAACCAATTAGCGTTTCCCTTTCTATGAACCCATCATTTGTCCGGCACTCGGTCACTCCATCAGATAATAAAATAATCATATCTCCGCGATTCACCGTTTTTTCATATTGGCGATACCTTGTTTTTTTATCAACTCCAAGCAACAAACCTTTTGCATCCAAATCGCTAAAAGTACCTGAAGCGGCGTCATAGTAAAAACCAGGTTCATGCCCAGCTGAAGCATAGGAAAATTGCCTGTCATGCGGATCATATAAGCCATAGAACATGGTTATGAACATACTTGGATCTACATTATGCTCCACAACACGGTTTAAACTCTCAAGCACGCTTTTCGGTTCATGACGATGCTCCGGAAGACTATCCATCGCATATTTAATCATCGACATGCACAATGCAGCAGGAATCCCTTTGCCTATTACATCGGCAATCCCTACCCCGATACGCTCATTTTCATCTTGGACGAAGTGATAATAATCTCCATTCATCTGTCTGGCCGGAACACTTATCACCCCAATTTCAAGAGCTTTGATATCAGGAATTTCCGTTTCCAAAAGAGTATGTTGAACGTTTGCCGCGATCTCAATTTCCGTTTTCAGTTCCTGCTGTTGATGTCTAAGGCTTTGATGTTCACGGTATGCAATGCCGTATCCCATCATGACTTCTAACAGAAAATCGAATGAATCCAATACTTTTCCCGGTAATTCCGGGTAAAGTTCCATTAAGTTATTTTTATGCATACTGATGATTTCTTCTGGAGATATATTGTATTTTATATGTAGGCGGCTAATCTTTTGTCCTTGGTAGAGTGCCTGCTCATTTTGGTCTTTAAGATAAGTAGAAAGCGCCTCATGATACTTTTTCTCCATGTTCTCCCTAATATCCATAGTCCCCCCCTAACGGAGCCATTTCGTAGCGACAATCTTAGTCCCTTCTCCTGGTATCGATTCAATATCAAAGTCATCCATTAAACGTTTGACTCCAGGAAGGCCTGCCCCCAGTCCCCCTGAGGTGGTATATCCATCTTCCATGACTCTGCGAATATCCTCAATTCCCGGCCCTTGGTCCTCTGCAATGATTTTCAATCCTGACTTCCCATTTATATTTGGCTTTTCTATGCTTACACTGCCTTGTCCAGCATATAAGTATATATTTCGGGCCAATTCGCTTATAGCCGTTGTGATCCTTGCCTGGTCTACAGTACCGAACCCCAACTCTTTAGCGACATTTCTTCCGAGCTGCCTTGCAGCTACGATGTCCCATTCATTTATGATTTTTACGCAGGATTGGAACTCCATTCTTTAATCCCCCAATTCCTGTTGTAATTTCTCCAGGCCTTTCTCTAAATCTAATGCTGTCAAAACACCATCGAGACTAATTCCCAGTTCAATTAATGTTATTGCAACAGCAGGCTGGATCCCCGTAATTACAACCTTTGCCCCCATTAGCTTAGACATGCTAAAGACATCGCCTAATACCTTTGCGATAAAGGAATCTATGAAATCTATTGAGGTTATATCTATAACAACGCCATTTGCGCTTGTTTCATGAATCTTATGCAGTAAGTCCTCTTGAAATTGAAGGGCTGTCACATCATCCAATTCCCACTGAATAGAGACTAACAAGCAGTCATAAAGCTTTAATATCGGAATCCTCATACTTATCCCTCCACCTTTACGATCTTACGGCTCGTTAATTCCAACGCAACTTCTATCCCTTTTTTCAACGTATTTTTTGTAATCACTTCATTTAAATTAATTCCAAGATTAACGATGGTTTGGGCTATTTCAGGGCGAATGCCGCAGAGTATACATTTAGCACCCACTAATCGGACCGCTTCCGCTGCCTGGATGATATGATGAGCAACCATGGTATCCACGACCGGCACACCCGTTATATCAATAAGAACAACTTCAGATCTATGCTTAACCACGCCAGTCAGCAGGTTTTCCATTATCTGTTTGGCACGTTCAGTATCAATTGTGCCAATCAGCGGCATTACCGTAATGCCTTCCAAAACAGGAATGAGCGGAGCCGAAAGTTCTTGCAAGGCTATTTTTTGCATGGAAACGGTTCTTTCCCAAGTTTGGGTATATATATTGACTATCTCATTATTTATTGGTGTTGCCCATTTATCCAAATGGTTAACAAGATTGACTTGATTCTCAAGAGTCACCAAACCCTTTGCCACCATTCCATTAATGACAATTAACGTGAATTTATGAAGTCCTTCATTGACGAAAGTAAGAGGCCATCCCAATTGGACGACTTTCTCGGCAAAATCTGAAAGCTTCAATGTGAATTCCTTGTTTTTACTATCAACATTCGTAATGATCATATCTATAAATTCACTGCTCGTTTGCGTAAACATTCGATCAGAGACGACTTTAATTAATCTTTCGTCTGTACTTTCCTTCATGATATCCATCCACTCAGTAAGGATGTAATCATGATTTTGCTTAATAAAATCGTAAACCAATTGGTTCATAATATCCTCCCATTCTAACACAATTGCTATGTTTCCCTGTCCTCGTCACAAGGATGTTAACTAACTGTAATGTTCTTTCCACCTGGAATTCCATTGGGTTTCCCCACTACACTTTTCCTTATTTAAGTATCTACAACATAACTACATACCCGAAAATCAGGTAAGGAAAACATCTTTCAAAGTAAAGTTAGGAGGATACCAATAAAAACCAATGAACGTTTAATCCAATATCTAATTGTATACTTTTTTATTCGTCAAATTTTTTATATTTCCTGCTGTAAAAATTGGTACAAATAATACGATTAATTGGATTGAAGAATCTTCATCCTCTGAATTCCTTTATTGTGTACATAAATTTATGTTATTTCATAAAAAAACACGATTCCCACTGTTGCAGGAATCGTGCCATCTAATTAAAATAATGAATGATTTGTATTATAATAACGCCCGGATTAACGGGAAAACGTTTCTCTAAAACTCAATGAGGCCTAGACTGATTTGTAAAGCTTCATTGACCTTTTGCATCATTGGTTCGTCAAGATGCGTAATTTTATCGGTTAAACGCTGCTTATCAATTGTCCGGATCTGTTCTAATAAAATGACGGAATCCCGTTCAAATCCGTACTTTTTGGCATTAATCTCAACATGTGTAGGCAATTTCGCTTTTTGAATTTGAGCTGTAATGGCTGCCACGATCACAGTCGGACTAAAGCGATTACCAATATCATTTTGTAAAATTAGTACCGGACGGGTTCCACCCTGCTCTGAACCGACTACCGGGGAAAGGTCTGCGAAGTATACGTCACCACGCTTAACAACAATCAATGGCTCAGCCTCCGCTAACTAATCGTTCAACGCAATGACCAGCCTCGAATTCAGCCTGAAAGGCTTCAGAAGCAATCGTTAAGTTAATGGCCGCCATTTCAATATAACCGCGTTTCATCGATTCACGAAACTCTTTCTTTTTACGTTCGCGAAGATACATTTTTGTGGCACGATAAATAAATTCACTGCGATTTACATTTTCTTCACTCGCATACCCATCTAACTCTGATAAAAAATTTTGAGGTAATCGAATTAATATCTCTCTTGTTGCGCTGGATTCAGACACAAACATACACCTCCACCATCACTACACACCTTTATTATATATCCTTTTCAATATTACCATTAAATTGCCTATCTGCAAAGAGTATATTCTATTCTCCATCCTATTATCAGCATAATAAAGTAAATCTTATTCACAATCCTAGGATTTTTTTACAATCCGTCATTCCAGGATGAAGTTACGAACATGAATCAACTGATTGTCTTTTATATATACGCGGGGCACTCTTACTCCTATCATACACGTTACCTCATAATTGATCGTTTCCAGTTTAGCCGCTACCTCATCAACTGTAATCGATTCATCTCCATCGTTCCCAATGAGTGTGACCTCTGTTCCTACAGGGTATGATCGAGGCAGCTTGACCATGCATTGATCCATGCAAATCCTGCCGACAATCGGCACTCTGCTTCCATCCACAAGAACTTCCTGACCTTGCAGCTTACGGATCCAGCCATCAGCATAACCAATCGGCAAAGTCCCAATCCATTCATCACCTTCAGCCGTATATGTTGCTCCATAACTAACGCTTTCACCCTTTGTAAGCTGTTTAACTGCAACCATCTTCGTTCTCAATGATATAGCCTGCTTTAATGGAAATGGCAATATCGGCTTCATTTCCATAGAAGGACTCAAACCATACATGGAAATCCCCATTCTTATCGCATTCGATTCAGGATCGCTAAACCTTAAAGAAGCTGCACTATTGGCTGCATGAATATATTCTGGCCTTCTAATCAAGGCGGAAAGCATTCCTTTAAATGAAGCAAGCTGCTTTTCATAAAAGTCGGTCTTTATTTCATCGGCCGTCGCGAAATGTGTGAATATCCCTTGGAAGTTAAAACACGTTTCCCCATTAAGCAAACTTTCCACTTTCAAGAGTTGGCCTTTATCACGAATGCCAATTCTCCCCATGCCGCTATCAACTTTTACATGAACTTGCAGAACTTGTCCCGGTTTCAATAAATCCTTTGCCTTCTCCAACCATGTTACATCGAAAACCGTCACGGAAATCCCATTATCGGCAGCAAGCGCTGCACTTTCAGGCCTCGAAGCCCCAAGCACAAGAATCGGAGCCAATATTCCTTTTTTCCGTAAAGCAAGAGCCTCATCTAAGAAAGCGACACTTAAAAAATCAGCCCCCGCTTCAAGCGCGGTTTTAGCCACTTCATAGTCCCCGTGGCCATAAGCATTCGCTTTAACGACAGCGAAAAGACTAACGCCATTTCTCAGTCTATTTTTCATTGAAGAGATATTTTCAAAAATATTATCCAAATTTACTTCTGCCCACGTATCCCGATGAAAGTTTTTCGTTTCCAAGCCCATTTCCTTCTTTCCTGCACTCACAATAAGATTCTTCCCAATAGCGAAGTTTTCGTTTCATTATAGGACCATTCTATAACCAACTGATAGAAAGATAAAGTGCTTTTTAACATTGATTCTAATTTCCCAACTTGCCAAACCATTCAAAATGGAAGGGATTTAAAATGTCAACAAGCTGCTTCCCCGCCTATCCTTCCTAGAAGAAACCTTCATAAGGAGACGGGAAACATCAGCTTGTTATGTAATCCTATTTGACCGGATCTCCCCCAACTGAACGGGCGACTTCTATCATCTCTTCCTGTGTTAAGTCCTTTGATGCAATCATATAATCCACACCTTCAAGAGTCCATGCAATTGTATTTCCTGTCATGGCCCCGACTGTATAACCCAAATCAACTGGCTCTCCATTAACATTCGTTGAAACGGAGGTTTGGACTACCTCAGCTTTTTCCTGAACTAATGTAAAACTTTTTGTACCCTCATAGGTCAAAACGACACGTTCTCCCTTTTCCGTCGCAATTTCCTTTTCTTCCGTTAAGTTCATGTCACCAATATTTTCAGGGTATTTTACCGCAAACCCTTCATTTTGGACTTCCGCCATAACAGGCGCTTCAAGTTGTGCACTTGTCATGTTTTTCTTCATATCAAATGAATCTTTATCAAAAGTCGTATCGAATTTCACTTTTGAAAATTCAACAAGGACTAATGCGGTCTTATCGGGGTCCATGACTTTTACACTGACCGGAGATAAATCTTTTTTGTTTATAGTAATCTCTTGGTACGGCAACATTTTATTGTTTTGGTAGCGCGTTTTCGTTTCAAAGACATAATGTTTATCCGTTTCTTTATATGTCGCACTTTTATCTTCCGTAATGTCTTTCACCAGCGACTCAAACAAATAGGCCTGACTGCTGTTCTCCGGCCACTCGCTTTGAAATTTGAAGCTCTTATTCAAAGCTGGCGTCAAAACATATACACCATCATCATTTTTCAAAATCATCTGGCTTTGATCTTTCTCTTCATTTTTAAGATTTACGCGGTAAAAGGAAGGGTCCTTATGCCAAATTTCCACGTTATACACTTGAGGTTCCGTCCCCATCTTCAATGTCATCATCGCGTTAGCTTTATACCCTTTCATTTCGCCAAGCTTCTCATTCAATTCACTCACTACATCACCCTGTGATTTTTGGCCGCAAGCAGAAAGAGCAAGCAAGAGCATGATCCCTGCAAAAAGCATTAACATCTTCTTCATCTTTTCAACCCCTTTTTGTCATTTGAACGTAAAAGGGAGAGGAAAAGGCAGGATCCGGACATTGGCTCGACTGATGTCTTAGATTCCTCAGCATTTTAGACACGGATCAATTCGACCCGGCTAAAAACTTTTCGAGAGCACCTACTCTGCCATGTACCTTTTACCGGGCCTTGTCTCCCTATAGCACTAAATGTATATGAGACAACCTAAAGGTTTATGACCCGATTGGACAAAACTCAAATCACCCTTTCGATTACGACCTGAGCAACCGCATAATCCCTGCTGTGGCTAATAGAAAGATGGACCCCTTCAGAAAACGGCTTTGAAATCACTGGCTTTCCTTTATCATCAGATATGATTTCGATATCCAAAAAGGACAACTGCTTACCTATCCCTGTACCGTATGCTTTAGAAAAAGCCTCCTTTGCTGCAAAGCGCCCAGCAAAATACTCGATTTTCCTTCTTCCATTTAACTTTTCGAAAATCGAGATTTCCCTTTCAGTTAATATTCGTTTCTTTATACGGGGTTGCCGGTCAATCAATTTTTCCATTCTATCCAATTCAGTAATGTCGACGCCTATACCTTTAATCAAATTGACACCTCTTCTATTAAATTAATAAGTTGCATATTATTAGAAGGACTCTTTTACCTGGAAATGACAATATGTATCTTATTTAAAACGATAATAAGGAGGAATCCATGTTTACAAGAACAGAAAGCTTCCGCGAATACACCCATTCATATCGAGCTGTGACTGTGCTCATACTCATTATGATGATTGTTTTCGTTCTCGTGCTTTTCCCTATATTTCCTGGTAATGTAATTTTTTATTATGGAACAGGTGTGAACTTATTCATCGCTGATGGACAATGGTGGCGTTTGATCACCCCCATCTTTCTACATAGCACGTTCACACATTTACTGTTTAATGGTTTCTCACTTGCCATCTTTGGTCCATTCCTAGAGAAATTTCTTGGATCCGTAAAGTTTTCAATCTTCTTTTTATCGACCGGAATCCTTGCTAACATCGCAACCTTTCTAATTAAACCACTGACATATAACCACATAGGTGCCAGCGGTGCAATTTTTGGTTTATTCGGTTTCTTTTTTTACCTTGTACTGTTTAATAAGACTAATTTTACGAACAACGAAAGAAATACAGTATATACCCTGACCGGAATTGCCATTATCATGACTTTCATTCAACCACAGATCAACGTTGTCGGACATTTGGCCGGTATAGCAATCGGCGCTTTAACAGCCCCATTATACTCGAGAAAAAAGTGGTAGGACAAACAGCCGACTCTTTCCATTCATTCATTGGGAGTCGACTGCTTTTTTAGGTAAATACCATGATTTAATTAATCGGCAATCTTTTTCTTCCACATCCACAACCATGCCGACCCGGGAGCTAACTCCAGATTTAATAGATGCTGAAATCGTAGCTAATTCTTTTCGATTCTGAAACCAACTTTTTTTATATGTGATTGATTGAATTCTGCTTCTCTGCATGATCAATGTTTGCTTTGAGAAAAAACGGCTGCTCAGTTGCAACAAATTCCCTTCTATCCCCCATCCTGCATCTTTATATTGCATGTAAGCCCAAAAGACCGCCAACGGTAAAAGTAAAAGAGAAAGAAAACCCCAAGGCCTGCCAAACCATACCAAAGCACCGATGATTGGGATGATGTATAGAACCTTGCGTAATACAAACCGCGAAAGTGCACGCTTAGGTATCGATGTCATCTCCATGGTTGTTTGATAAACCGGTAAAATTTCCAGGAGTTTTTTATGTAAACGCTTCTTCTTGATCAAAGGGAACAGCATGATGGATAGGCTTTCTTTATCATCCATACTGCCTCCTGCATATTCAATATAAACTGTCGCCAATCCCAATGGTTTCCGAATCAAATTCTCCATGATCCTGATACCTTGCACTTTATGGATAGGGATTGTCAGCTGCCTTTTCTCGAGAAGCCCCCTGGAAATAACGATTTCCTCATCCGTTTTTATTACGGTAAAAGAAGCATATTTAATTACCATACTTAATGTGGCCAGTACATAAACCACCAATAAGGCCACTAGGGCAAGCACTGTAAGAACAATGGTTCCCATTCCAATAAAATCTTCATAACCCTTAAATATCCGCTTAAAAGGTATTATTTCATCAAACTGAGAAATAAAAGCGATCCCTCCAGATAAAAAAACACCTACCGCTCCCGAAGTGGCAGCCATAACGAATAATTGCGGAAGCGTCTGCTTAAAAACAGAAGATGATTTTGCCGCATCTTCATTTCCCCACACTTCATCTTTATCCTTATCAAGGGGGTTATTCGTATTGTTGCTTTTCTCCTGGCTTATAAAAGCATTGATTCGTTCCGCCTCACTTTTTCTTATGGCCGATAACACAGCATCAGCCTGAGCCCCGCCTGCAGTTTCAATATTCAACTTCACCAGCCGGAATATCCTCTGTATGATGCCCTCTGAAATATCTATGCTATGAATGCGATCAAACTTTATATACCGCTTCTTCCTTATGAGTACTCCGGACTCAATTCTGAACTCGCCGTCTTGTATGCTATATGTAAAACGTAACCATCGAAGGAATGCATTTATTATCAGTAAAAGTACAATAATGGCAATGACTAGCGGTTGAACCCATCCAGGAATCCCTTCATTCTTCCCAGGAATAACGACAACTAGTAAAAAAGGGATAACTAACTCCTTGACCGATTTAATAATATTAAGCAATACAGCTACAGGGTGAAGCCTTTTAGGTTCAGACATCTTCTTCCTCCACACTCGCCATTCTGGAAATATAGTGCCTTAATTCATCTGCCTCTGCAAGGTCCAGTGCAGGTATAACGTGAAGGGTCGCTGCAGTGGAGATTTCAACGGAGGCTAAATCATATTTTCTTAATAATGGTCCTTGCTTCGTTTCAACATGCTGAACCCTAATCATTGGTATGAGTGTTCTTTTAATGACAAAAATACCACTTTGGATATCAATTTCCGTATCCCTTACTTCGTAACGCCATCTCTTCCATTTCACCGAAGGAATCAGAGAGATGGTCAAATATGGTTGGATTATCGAAATTATGATCCACGCTCCAAAAACCCAATATGTCCAATTAAAAACGATTGTAAGCACGAGTACTGCGATGCTTATAATCCATGTTATTGAACAGCTTATAAGACCATTGATTTTCCATACGGTCAAGGCCTTATTCGATATACGATTTTCAGGTTCCATGCAGTTCCCCTCTTCTGTACAGGTATTTTGAATGAAACGTATCATTCATCCTTCGCTTCATCCATTATACTATAATTAAATGCGGGGTTTTAACCACTTTTCAAACAAAGTCCTTGAACCGTTCATCCAAAAACTTCTGCTCATTTTTAAACCCATGGAATATGGAGATGCATATAAAAAAATGCCGCTCAAATGAGCGGCATTTCCAATTCAATTAAATTTTATTTGACTTTTCTCTTTTTTGGCTCGTGCTACGGTTTCCGTAACCATTCGATTTACGGTTCGTGCTTGGGCGTTTACTTGATCCGCTACCGTAATCTTTTCTGCCTGAAGAACTGCGGCCATTGCGCTGTCTGTTACTTGAAGAACTGCTTCCTCCACGATTGCGGCGCATTGGAGATGGAGACTCTTCCGTTAACTTGATTGGCGTTTGATCCGGTTCTTTTGTCATTGATTTAAGCATAGCTGCAACTAAATCCGCCGCACTATGTTTTTGTAATAACTCTTCCGCTTGACCAAGGTATAATGATAAATCATCATTCTCGATTGTAGTCAGAATTTTTTCCGTTACTGCTTTTTGTTGACCTTCCAACGCTTCAGTTAACGTAGGGGTCTTAAGTTTCTCCATACGTTTTTTCGTTGTATGTTCAACTGCATGCAGTTGACCTCTTTCCCGTGGTGTTACAAACGTAATTGCAATACCGTGTTTACCCGCACGTCCTGTACGTCCAATACGGTGAACGTAGCTTTCTGGATCTTGAGGGATATCAAAGTTGTATACGTGAGTTACGCCGGAAATATCAAGTCCACGTGCAGCCACATCAGTAGCAACAAGGACATCGATGTTTCCTTCTTTGAATTTTTTCAAAACGGACAGACGTTTCGCCTGGCTAAGGTCACCATGAATGCCTTCAGCCATATAACCGCGGATATTCAATGCAGAAGCCAATTCATCTACACGGCGTTTCGTACGTCCGAAGACGATAGCAAGATCCGGTGTTTGAATATCGAAAAGGCGTGCAAGTGTATCGAATTTTTCACTTTCTTTTAACTCCAAGTAATATTGTTCGATGCGATCCACTGTCATTTCTTTCGCTTTTACACGTACAAGAACTGGTTCTTGCATGAATCTTTCAGCAATTTTACGGATTGGATCAGGCATTGTAGCTGAGAAAAGCAATGTTTGCCTTTCGTCAGGAACCGTTGAAAGGATCAATTCGATATCCTCAATGAATCCCATGTTAAGCATTTCATCTGCTTCATCAAGAACTACAGTGTGAACTCCGCCTAATTTAATATTTTTACGTTTGATATGATCTAAAAGACGACCAGGTGTACCAACGATAATATGTGGTTTTTTCTTTAAAGCACGGATTTGGCGGTCGATATCTTGTCCACCATAAACCGCTAATACACGGGCGCGTTTTCCGTAACCAAGCTTGAAAAGTTCTTCGGAAACTTGGATGGCAAGCTCACGTGTAGGTGCAATAACAATCCCTTGCACATTTTCGTTATTAATATCGATGTTTTCCATCAATGGGATACCAAATGCAGCAGTTTTACCAGTTCCAGTTTGCGCTTGACCAATGATGTCTTTACCTTCAAGAGCTAGAGGTATCGTTTGGGATTGAATCGGGCTCGCTTCCTCAAATCCCATTTTTTCTATTGATTTCATAGACGTTCTATCTAATCCTAATTCGCTAAACAATGTCAATGTTTTCGTACTCCTTTTTATATCGTAAATTTACACGTGCATTCATGGATCATGCACAGATGTTTAGTTCAAATCCTCATCATCATGACGGATGTTCTACTTTATCTCTTATGAAAAAGTTTATCATTATCACCTAAAAGTATGTCTGCCTTTTAGTTCAAATGAACTCAATATGATTTTTTAAAAAGGAAATATACCAGCACGAACATTCACTGGCATTTTTAGTTTCGCGCACGTGTAAACTTATCATTAACATACGCTCATCTTTTTAAAAGTACATGTAACCAAAATTAAATTCAATATGGAAAATTAAAAGTAGCATAAACGGATGTTTCACCGTTTTATTCAGGTGAGGGCTGCTGCACCTATTATTCATCAGACTTAAAAAGACTGTATGAACAAAACTTGACGAGAGCCAAGATTCTTATACAAAACAGGCCCGGTGCGTTGAGGATTTGCAGAAGTGGAAAAGCGCTAAATGCGGCTTGATTCCCTAATAGCTACTAAAGCCGCCAAGAAATGCAGCTTTTATATATGACCAGACGCGCGGCCTATTTAATCTAAAATAATCTCAAGAATGAACTCATGAAACATGTAAGAACATACAATTTTGTTGCCTCAACCTGATTAATTTAAATAATCATCAATGATAAGACATTTAAACTCATACTTCATATTACCATTTTCAAACTGTTATTGCAATAAAGGATATCTCCCCATTTATGGTTACTAAAAACTTTAGATCTTTTCAAAAAATAGGGGAATTTGATATTCCCACATGGAAATGTGCATCTGAAATACGTTTGAGTAAGAATTTAGCATGTTCATTCAATGTGCCATTTTATCGGTTGAAATGTGTCACATTGGTTTTTATTTTCCCTTTAGAGAAGCACACGGATTGATTCACCACCAACAGGATTACCGTAGTTACTATATCCAAGTATGAGTAAATGGATTCTTTATTTAATATTTGAGCAATCAATAAATGATTTTACAAAACGAACATCTGTTTATATACATGATATGTGTTTAATTCAAATAGTTTCAACAAACTTTATTCAGGAAGGATTAGTCCGAATCAAAAGGCCACCTTACACGGTTACTCCCTTAGAAAAAGAAAGGACTTACTATCAATCCCCTATACATTACCAGGTATATAATACCATTATATTTCGAAATTTCTATTAATTATTTAAAAAACGGTAGTAAATAAGTCTGAATACAGTATGATTGACCTATCAATAAAACAATGGGGGGGTTATATGAATATATACACTATAGATGTTCCTTTATGTAAGGATTTTGGTCTGATGTTAAAGAAAATGAACAAGCAAGTCACCTTTTTGGAGGATCCACTCAATCAAAGTCTTCTATTCCAGGAATCAACGGACTTAATGAAATCATTATTTATTTTACCTTTATACATATCAAAAGATTCTTGGCAGCAAACCTCGTTGTTCGCCTTAGCTGAAACTTATGAAATCCCTATCTTATTTATTTACAAACGTGCTTTAGGTATGGAGACCCCTCTGGCGTTACCAGAAAGGACCTTTTATGAAACCATGGCTGTCCCTGCCGATTCAGTAGAAGTCAGGATTAAATTAAAGTCACTCCAAAACATCAGCATGCAACTGTTTTCAGCGAAATTGAAGGGGCAGGAGCTAGAAAAGATCAACCAGAAATCAGCAATGAGCCTGCGAATTGCAAAGGGCTTTCAACTTTCAGGTTTACCTTTGTCTATCAATAAAGAAGATATAGAGGTCAAAGGGCTTTCCCAGCCTTCTAGTGAACTGTCAGGGGATCTATTTTACTGGACGGAGATTGGTGACAGGACATACGTCTTCATAATGATCGACATATGCGGAAAGGGCATTCATACGGCACTCATAAACATGTCCATACGCACTTTGATACCTGAGCTTATCAAACGCGTAAAAGACCCCATCTTCATAACGGAGGAACTGAATAAACATATGCGGGATCTATTTCAAGGAGTTAAAAGGGAATATAAAAACCGTACTTGTTTTACAGCCTTCATTGCATACGTGGATACAAAGGAGCGACGCATCGAATATGTGAACTTTGGACTTCCTTCAGCCTTTTTGTATTCCCCATGCACCAATCAATTCCTCAATTTGAATGAAGGGACTATACCCATAGGGCTAAGTCCTGAAATGCCCATAAAAAAAATAGTATTTCATTATGAACCAGGAAGCCGTTTCTTCATCTATACAGATGGACTTTCTAAAATCCCCGCACCATCCGCAATCGACCGATCTGGCAATGTCGAGAGTGAATTCATCGAAAATATCCATCTTGATACACATGACCTTCTTCAGGAGTTACTTGTTTCAAGGATGAGGCATTCAGTGATTGACGATGATATCTGCATTATTGCCGGGACACTTTATTAAGTACGATAAAAAAGGCCGATTCAAAAGAAACGGCCTTTTCTATTCTTTTTTATTTTTGTAAGGCTTGAACGACTTCCTCAAGCTTCATGCCCCTAGAAGCTTTAACGAGAATGATGTCATTTACCTGTGTAGACGACTTAAGTTCCTCTATAAGTTTCTGCTTATCTTGAAAAGGACGAACATTCTCTGATGAAAAAGCCTTGCTCGCTCCCTTCGCAATAAACTCTGCTAAAGGACCATACGTGAAGATCTTATCGATCCGCTCATTAGAAATCAATTCACCAATTTTCAGATGAAAGTCTTTTTCCTGTGGCCCTAACTCCAACATGTCTCCCAGTACAAGGATCTTTTTCTCGAAACCAGATAATCCCTCAATCAACTCTACAGCTGCCTTTACTGAAGTTGGACTGGCATTATACGCATCATTGATGATTTTCTGCCCTTTTGCCCCCTGGACCAATTCCATCCTCATATTAGTTAACTGAATGGTAGACAGACCTTTATGGATCGCTGCAACATCTACATGGAATTCTTTAGCAACCAAAATGGCTGCCAATGCATTAAGAACATTATGATGACCTAAAACCGGTATCTCATAATTGATATCCTTTTCATCACATGCAATGGTAAACGTTGTACTGTCTGCCCCTTGGTTAATGGTCTGTGGAAACAAATCATTTTGTTCCGTACGTCCAAAAGAAATTACGTTTAAATCCGGAAAATCTTTTTTGATCCGATTGCGAAGCAATGGCTCATCACCATGATATATCAGCGTTCCATCTTTCGCCAAACCTTCGACAATTTCCAACTTCGCATTCGCAATTTCCTCGCGTGATCCTAAATCCAATAAGTGTGATTCACCGATATTGGTAATGATCGCTACATCAGGCTTTGCCATTTTGGATAAAAACTCAATTTCGCCACGGCTGCTCATTCCCATTTCCAAAACAGCCGCTTCAGTATCCTCTTCCATCGAAAGCACCGTTAGTGGTAAACCTAGATGATTATTGAAGTTCCCATTGGTTTTATGAACTTTATAGGTAGTTGCCAGCAGCGCAGCCGTCATATCTTTCGTAGTCGTTTTACCGTTGCTGCCTGTAATCCCGACCACTTTTATATTCAACTGCTGTCGGTAAGCACGCGCTAATTGCTGAAGTGCTTTTTCGGTATTTTCAACAATGATTAACGGTAAATCATTGGGAGGATTCGGAACATCCCTTTGCCAAAAAGAAGCCGCCGCTCCTTGTGCTAAAGCTTGCTTGACATATTGATGACCGTCAACCTGCCCACCCTTAAGCGGAATGAACAAACACCCTTCCTTAACCGTTCTTGAATCGATGGTAACCCCATTTATTCCTTTGGACTGGAATGAAGTGATATCATTCAATCCACCTGCCATTCCATGTACTTGTTTCAACGTTCTCTTTATCATTTTGTTCCTCCTACATTCATCGAACCGTTAATCGCTCTCTCCCTCTTCTTCCATTAACCAAACGAAGCAGAAACCAGTGTAAATCGAACCGGCTCCTGCTGATTATAATCCATCAGATCAATTTTTGAAGAATTGTGAAGTTCACTGATACATTACCTGCATGATCAAACTGTATATTTGATTTGTTGTTTTTCTTGATGACGTTCCAAGGCAAGTTTCACGAGTTTTTCAATTAACGCTGGATAGTCGACACCTGTGTGCTTCCACAATAATGGAAACATACTGAAAGGAGTGAACCCGGGCATTGTATTCACTTCATTAATATAGATTTGGCCCTCTTCCGTTAAAAAGAAATCAGCTCGAACCAATCCAGAGCAATCCAATGACTTAAAGGCCGTAATGGCCATTTCAGATAAAGCTGCGTACTCGCTTTCCTTTATCTCCGCTGGGATGACCATCGCTGAATTACCGTCAACATATTTTGCTGAATAATCATAGAAGGAGAAATCTTTCTTAGGGATGATTTCTCCTGCCACTGAACATGATGGGTCATCATTGCCAAGAATGCCAAACTCAAGTTCACGGGCTACGACCCCTTCTTCAATGATGATCTTCCGATCGAATTGAAAAGCTTCCGCAACCGCTTTTTCCAATTCATCAGCATCATTACATTTGCTGATACCGACACTCGAGCCTAAATTAGCTGGTTTGACAAAACAAGGGTACCCCAATTCATCAGCTACCTTTTCAATGGCACTTTCAGTATTTTTTTCCCATTCAGAACGAATGAACCAAGTGTATTTAACTTGAGGAAGCCCCGCTTGGGCAAAGATGTTTTTCATGATAACCTTATCCATTCCAGCTGATGAAGCTAAAACGCCATTGCCTACATAAGGGAGATTCAATAGTTCCAGCATCCCTTGTACTGTCCCGTCTTCTCCATTTGGTCCGTGAAGCAGTGGGAAAATTACGTCATACCCTGTTGATTCACTATTTTCATCAGTTGAATGTGCCTGCAAGGCAAGAGGCGAGTTCAATTTGTCCGACGAAAAAGTCAAAGCCTCCACACTCTCTGCAGGCCCTGTTAACATCGGTCCATTAATCCATGAACCCTCTTTTGTTATGTAAATCGGATATATATCAAACTTTGCTAAATCGAGAGCCTTAATCACCGCTAAAGCCGTCTGCATAGAAACCTCATGCTCCGCAGATTTTCCACCATAAAGCAAACCAAGTTTAGTTTTCATGAGTTATTACCCTCCAATATTCTTTTAACCATGTTCATTGTATCATTTTACACTAAAACGGGAAAAGCGAAACTTCCATCATTGGTTCTTTTCCAATGATGGTTAGTTAAGCCATTCGGGCATTTACAGGCTGTTTTTTACACATATTTTTAAATTGCATTTTCATTTGATACCCTTCGACCGTCATTTTCATCGATACCTTACAGCCTGTTAATGCGGGGAAAAGCGAAACTTCCATCATTGGTTCTTTTCCAATGATTACCACCAGCGGAACACAGGCTAGATTCGCCACGTCCTGTGGCAACACCTGTGCTTGCATATCCTATGCGTCGCATTCGGGCATTTACAGGCTGTTATTTTTAAATTGCATTTTCATTTGATACCCTTCGACCGTCATTTCCATCGATACCTTACAGCCTGTTCACGCGGGGTAAAGCGAAACTTCCATCATTGGTGCTTTTCCAATAAGGAATATAGGCCAAAGCCACAACTCCCTGTCTCCTGTGCGTCGTCCTCCCTTATCTTTTATGCAATAGATAGTAAGTCTTACACCTAAAAAAAAATCAAAGATATCAAATAATCCAATCCACGCATCCGAAAATTGGGATCAGGATAATGATTCATTTTTTATAACACTTTCCCATACTTTTTCTTTTCGATTAAAGGTGATAAAAACATCCGGCTCCTTAATATTTCTATCCGAAAAGTCATCATGCATCTCATCCATATTTAAATAATCCCCTACCACCCATGCCGGTATCTCAATCTTCGTTCTTGAGTACTTGACATGCCGAAAGGAAAAAATGAGCCCCTCTGCCATAATATGAGCCAAAGAAGAAATGATTTCTGCAGGAATGGCCGTCAACTCTCTTTTCTTTCTGATTCCAAGCCACGTCCTCTCCACTTTTAACGGCTCCAGCTTTAGCGGAATCAGGCTCCCTAACATCATATAATATGTAGAAAGTGAACGAAAATAAATTTTGTTGAACCAGCCATCATCCTGGGCAAGGTACACAAATTGATTATTCAATTTACGGAAAAATGGAGGATCCAGATGGGTTTTTGCATGCCCTAAATATAAAAGTTCAGCTAATTCCCTTCCATCCAATTCATCCAGCCCTTCCTCTTCTTCAAAATCAATCCAACAGAAATCTCCATATGCCCGGACATTTTCTTTAACGAGCTTTGCAATATCCTCAGATGAAGCGCTATCAAGCAGGACATTCAAATTGTATTCCCCACCATCGAATTGATGTTTCAATAATAAGATGGAATCCAAGGTATATGGCAGCGAATAGACAAATTCGCGAAAATTGAGTCCATTAAAAAGGACAAACCGTTCGGAAGCCTGCATATGCATATATAAGATATCATTGTTATCATTCTTCATAACCTGATCCCCTCCGAGCTCTCAATCAATAATGTTATTTTATCAAACTTTTGGCTTTTCAAGTAAGTTATATAACCCAGAATATTATTCATCATCTGCATCGTATAAATAATGTGAATACCTGAACTCTATTATCACCTAAGGTTAAGGAACGAACTCGACAATTTTAAATATCTATAATAGTGAAAAATAAAGAGTTGAAGGAATTGACGACTGATAAAATTGAATAAGGTTTTATCATTAATTCTTTTCATGAGGCAGCTTCCCTTTAAAAAACTTTTCGTTTGCAGCTTTTGGCCCGTCTTTTCAAACACAAAAAATCCAGAGTGACATATCACTCTGGATTTTTTGTATTAAGAAACTTGTTCTAATTCTTTATCGGAAGGAGGGTTGAATTGACCTTCCCATTTAGAGATGACGATTGCTGCAAGTGAATTACCGATAACGTTTACTACTGTACGTCCCATATCAAGAATACGGTCGATACCGGCAATAAATGCTAAACCTTCAATAGGAATACCAACTGTTCCTAATGTCGCTAAAAGAACTACGAAGGATACACCTGGTACACCCGCAATACCCTTAGACGTGATCATTAACACTAACATTAGCGTAATTTGCTCATAAGCACTTAAATCGATTCCGTACATTTGAGCGATGAAGATAGCTGCCAACGCTTGGTATAATGTTGAACCATCAAGGTTAAAAGAGTATCCAGTCGGAATAACAAATGTAGCTATATGTTTCGGACATCCCGCTTTTTCCATTTTTTCCATAAGTTTCGGAAGAACCGCTTCTGAACTTGCTGTAGAGAACGCAAGTATCAATTCTTCTTTTAGAAGTTTAATCAATGTAAAGATATTGAATCCTACAAATTTTGCAATAAGACCCAGAACGACAATTACAAAGAAAATCATTGTTCCGTATACAGAAAGCGCTAACTTACCTAACGGAATTAAAGATTCCAAACCGAACTTGGAGATGGTCACACCGATTAGTGCAAATACCCCAATAGGAGCAAATTTCATGACCATATTAGTTAGGTAGAACATTCCTTCTGCTGTACCTTGGAAGAAACGGAATACTGGTTTACCTTTTTCACCGATCGCGGCAATACTAAGTCCAAATAATACGGAGAAGAAAATAATCGCTAACATATCGCCTTGTACCATAGCTTGTACTGGATTGGATGGTACAATGTGAACAAGTGTATCTACAAACGATTCATGCTGCTTAGTTTCTGCTGTATCAACATAAGTGGAGATATCAGTTTTTTCCAGATGATTCATATTTACGCCAGCACCAGGCTGGATGATATTAGCGGAAATTAAACCAACAGCAATCGCAATCATAGTTACCGCCACAAAGTATGAAAGTGATTTAGCTCCTAGTTTACCTACTGCTTTTAAATCACCTACACCCGCAACTGCAACGATAAGGCTTGATACAATGATTGGCACAACAATCATTTTAATCATTCGTAGGAAAATGTCTCCGAATGGCTGTAAAAAGTTTTGGGCCGTCTCATTACCATAAAAAATGGCACCAACGATAATCCCTAGAATTAAACCAATGAAAATTTGGCTAGCTAAACTTAACTTGAATTTCTTCATATACTTTCCTCACCTTCCATAAAGTCTTTGATGCAAAAACGTTTTGTCTCGGTAAGGGAAACAAGATACTAATAGAAAGAAAGTAATTTTTCTTTTTTGAAAAACTCTGTCTTTACGCCGAAAAAAAAGACACTTCATGTGTCGATTTCATATTAGCGTGAATATTCACACATGTTCCCTTAAAGACGCTGACGAGGTTAGCTGTCGGGTTAGGAATTGGAAACACAATTTGCCCTTTCATTTCTGAATTCACCCCTAGTGGATTAAAATCCACAAAAATGGTTCCCCCGTTCTTGGAATAAGATTAAGCGAGTTAACTTATAATAAAATATTATACTAAAAAGGTTAATCTGTAAATGTTTATTCTCATCCATTTTAGAAAAAGCCTTTAAATATATCTGAATATTCTGCATTCTAGATGATTTCACCAAGTATTACACTTCCCGATTTTTAGTCATTTAAGCTATATGGATATATAAATAATAACTAATTTGACATCCCCTTTCTTTATGAAAGAAGCAGTTATTTTTCCAAAATGCCAAGTAACAGATACCTTACTTTTTCCCTAGAGGTAAATTTTTTATAAGTTGCAGTTTTCACTTTTTCAAATTGAATTGGGGTAATAAAATAAGAATGGTTCTTCGCTACCCTATTCGGTTCTAGCAGGATGACATCACCTACTGTCGGTCCCTTTATTAGTTCCTGCTTACCTTCTGCTTTAAGCCCTTTTGAAATGTAGTGTTTATCCACATAGCCTTTTTTAGTCAATTTGTAGACATGCGGCTTTTTTTGGTAATGCACTGCCTCTATGGGAATGGCGGGTACACCAGCTTTCTCATTGGTTATTACAGCAAGGTTGACTTTGGATCCCACCAACAAAGATTCGGTTTCTTCACCCTCCGGTTCGATTAAAGCCTGAAATGGAAATCTGTTATCCCTTTTTAGTGACGGCTCTTCTGCTGGATAGGAATGGATACGGCCTATCGTTCCTTTCAATGACTTTTTTAAATCAGAGGAACTTGCTTTTATAGTCATGCCCACTTTAGCTTTTTTCATCTCCTCTTCGGAGAAATTACCTTCAATTGCCATATTTGTCGAAACGATGGATATAATGGGGTTTTTCAGGTTTTTATTGATATTTTTAACTACACCATCAGCTTCACTCGTCGTTACAATCGCGCTAGCCTGCTCCTCAATTGAACTTAATTTAGCATCAAGCATTTTCACTTTTTCATTCAAACTGTTTTTTTCGAGTTCTTGCTTGTACATTTCTTGCTCAATGTTGCTTTTAATAAGATCTGAAGAGCTTGTTGTTATATTAATATCCAAGTTATTTTTCACCGATTCATCAATGACCGCTTTATCAGGATCACGGGTCAGGGCCCCTTGAGAAGCCCTTAACTTCCTAATATATTCGTCAATCCCTACAATTTCTCCCTCTGCAGCAGTTTTCTCCGCTTCCAAATTCGCTTTAAGTGCATCAAGTTCGGTTGTCGTATACTCAAACAACGAGGAGCCAGCCGCTACAGCATCCCCCTCTTTTACAAGGAATTTCTTAAAATCATTTTTCTTGGTTTCAAAATAGATATCGTACTCTTCTACAGGTTTAATTACCCCATTTGTTTGAATAGTATCCGTAATTGTATCTTTTTTTACCATTGACCAGTTTTCCACGAAAACAGTTCGTTCCGCTTTGCTTCCTTTTTTTTCAATAAGGTATATGTTGGCGGCTATTAACACAATCGACGCAATAGAGACCGCTGTTATTTTCCATTTCCCACTCATTCTTTTCACCCGCCTTATACAAATACGCCCACTTGGATGTATGCTAAAAAGGCTTTAACAAACCACGTGGCCAGATAGAATAGAACAATCATTACAAGGACCAAATAATTATTTCTTTGTGAAAACTCCTTTAAATAGAAATATTGCAGGGCAATAATAAGAAATTGAAAAATGGTGATTTCGCTGAAAAAGTGAATAAAGTAAACACTTCTGAGAAAATACTGACCGATGACTCCCAATGAAAAAAGGTTGGAATCATTGCCTATATCCATTAATACGAATAGAGGAATCAGTAATGCTTTTTCCAATAATTGCAACCCGAAAATGATCATTTGAACGATAACTAATTTTATGTATGGGATATCGGTAACGATCCAAAAGAAAAGGGCTGCTAAAAATATGTAAATGGATGGGTAGATAAGGCTTGCTATTATATTGCCGCTCAATATCAGAAACTTTCCTGCTTCAAATTCATTAACACTCATCTTAGTGATTTCTTTAGAAAATGATTCAGAACCAATGCCAAAATAACCACTAATAGCAAATACTATAATACTAAGAAAATATAAAAATAGTAATTTCCATCCAAGCCGTGTGACTGCCTCTGCATTTTGCAGCTGATAACGACTTCGATGAGGCTCTAAAATGCCCTTTAACAATCTGACCTGGTACACCATATGTGTTCCTCCTGCAAAAAATGATATATCATCCTATATTTTATCTTATTTTGGAAACAATTGCAGAAATAAGGAATGAATGAAACAAAAAAAACACATACACTTATCCTTAATATTTAATCCTCCTCACCAATTTGGAGTTAATACCGATAAATGATGGCCAAGAACTTTAATTTGAGTAGGTGTTTGACTATAACTCTCTCCATCCATATCCACATCAAGTGGCCTCTTGTTTTCAATAGTCATGCTACCGGCCTGCACATAAGTCACACCAGACTCCGAGCTCAGATTTTCAATCCATGAACGTTTCATCGCTATTATTTCTAAAAATGCACCAAAGCTTGCGTTTTCCAAGATGGCAACGCCAAAGATCCCATCGTCTGGACTAACCATGGGAAAGGGGAGTAAATTAGTACCGATAAAACATCCATTCAAGACCAAAATCATGATTGCTTCCCCTTCAATGAAATTCCCATCATACTCAAGTTTATAGGAAAAGGGAGCATTATCACCAATCGTCCTTACTGCACTTAATAAATATCCTATCTTTCCGAACCTGTTTTTTTCCTGCACATCAATATTGCTTGATGCCTCAGTAATAAGCCCGATTCCCCAAAAGTTGGAGAAATAGTCATCGTTGGCCTGACCGATGTCAATTGAACGAACTTTTCCATTTACTATTGCTTCCGCAGCCTGACGAACATTTTGAGGAATCTTTAATGTTCTTGAGAAGTCATTGCAAGTCCCTCCAGGTAATATCCCAAACAACGGCCGCTTCCCAAGGGGTGAAAGGCCATTTACACACTCATGTACGGTTCCATCTCCTCCTAATACGAAAACTACATCCATGTCTTCACCATATTCCGAGCAGAATCGACATGCATCCCCTTTTTCCTTCGTTTGTAGAATAAGGAACTCATCAATATGAGGAGCTATTACTGGAAGACATTCCTCAAGATTCCTCTCGAGTTTATTGTTCCCGGCCTTTTTATTATAAATCAGCATTCCCTTTTTCCATCTCATGATTCTTGCCTCCATACTAATGAAAGAATTTTCCTACTACTTATACTTTTTCCTAAACCCCAGATTTTGAAACTCATTCATAATCAAATATAGAAAAATTCATATGGCTTTGAACTCTAAGATATCAACAAAAAAAGAGGCTATACGCCCCTTTCAGTAATTCCTTCATATATTCGTCAAATATTCCTTCATCGTTAAGACAAGCTTTGAACACAAAGGACTTCGTTTTTCATTTTTTTCCAAAAACAACAAAAGGCTTTCCAAGATAATGGGACTTGGCCTAACTTTTGAAAACTCTTCTTGAATTGCCTTTAAAGCTTCCCTATTTTTACTTGTTTCCACTTCCAACATCCTGCTGATGATTGAATGGATTTCCTCTTTCGGGCTCATATCCCGCAGTGAGCATTCTGGTAAAGGAAATTGTTTCAATAATGGATCTTCCATGTTTTGCAAGCTTGCAATAATTGAATCCATACGGTTCAACATGAAGCTAGGTAACAACTCCACATCGAAAGCATTTTTTTTCCTGATCAATATTCCGATATATCCTTTGAAAAGTGAATCTAATATTATTGTGCAATCCGGCAGAAGGTCAGCCGAAAGTCCGGGGTATATCTCAATGATTTTACGCTTGAACCAAATCAATCCCTCTTCATGGATATAATGTAAAAACCGATCAAGTTCTTCGCTGATATGGAGCATTTGTTCCTGCATCAGCATTTGAATTAAGTTTGTATTTCCCGTCATATGCTCCATGTGAACAGTGATTTGCCTCAAAAATTTGTCTTTACTAGACAATGAAGCGTCTAACTCAAGATCAAGTAATGAGTCCGTCAACGCTTCATAATAATATTTAAAAATGGAGACGAGTAACTCTTCCTTCGATTTAAAATAATTATAAAAAGACCCCTTTGCTATCCCACATTTTTCAGCAATTTCCTGAACGGAGGTGGCATGATAACCTTTCTCCGCGAAAAGTTCTACAGATTTATCTATAATCATTTTATGTTTTTCATTCATCAAATTCATCCTATCTCTTAAAATTCGGTCCGAATATGACCAATCAGTCATATCTTTCAAATTGTATCCCAATACCCTTGGAATCACAACGATAAAACTAACATATATTATCTGTTGCAATCATAATCCCTATGCTATATATTTGAGTTTATGACCGACTAGTCACAATTTAAAGTATGGAGGGTACAAGTTGAATTCAATAATTAAATTTTCCTTGAAGAATAAATTGGCAATCTGGTTGCTTACGATCATCATCGTTGCAGCGGGTTTATACTCCGGTTTAAACATGAAGCAAGAAACCATTCCAAACATCTCGACTCCATTAATAAGTATCTCCACTGTATATCCAGGAGCTGCACCTGAAGAAGTAGCAGATAAACTCACAAACCAGATTGAACAGAAAGTCACAAATTTATCAGGAGTCGAATTAGTCAGTTCATCTTCCATGGCTAATGTTTCTTCCATCCAATTACAATATGACTATGATACGGATATGGACGACGCTGTAAAAGCAGTTAAAGAAGCATTAGAGAAAATAGAACTGCCTGAGGGAGTGGATAACCCAAGCGTATCTAAATTAGAATTAAACGCTTTTCCTGTCGTAGCACTCAGTGTAACAGATAAGGATTCGGATTTACCAGCCCTTACAAAAAATGTCGAAGAGGTGTTAGTACCTAAACTTGAAGGAATCGATGGCGTAACTTCCGTATCAATTTCCGGACAACAAGTAAATGAAGGGAGCCTTGTATTCGATCAAGAAAAGATGGCTCAATATGGGCTCGATGAAGAGACCGTAAAGAAGGTTATCCAGGCCGCAAACATCAACATGCCACTTGGCATATATAACTTTGATGATAAAGAAAAAACGATCGTTGTGGATGGAAACATTTCCACATTAAAAGACCTAAAAAATATAAAGATACCTTTAACGGGTGGTTCTAAAACTGGAACGCCAGCACAAACCATCCCCGAAACCAATCAATTATCCCCTGAAATGGCATCGGGTACTCCCCAAGTACAAAATGTCAAATTATCAGATATTGCCGATGTTAAAGTCACCGGTAAGGCTGAGTCGGTTTCAAGAACAAACGGTAGCGAATCGATTGGAATCCAGGTTACAAGATCGCCTGATGCCGATACAGTTGCAATCGTAGACGAAGTAAATAAAGAAATATCGAATTTCAAAGAAGAATTTAAAGGCGTAAGTGTACATACTACGCTAGATCAAGCAAAACCGATTAAAGATTCAGTTGAAACCATGATTAGCAAGGCAATCTTCGGCTGTCTGTTTGCCGTCATCGTTATCATGCTGTTCCTTAGGAACTTTAAAACGACTCTAATTTCCGTCATTTCGATTCCATTATCTTTGTTAGCAGCCCTTTTGGTGCTCAAGCAAATGGATATTTCATTAAATGTTATGACACTGGGAGCCATGACAGTTGCAATTGGCCGTGTCGTCGATGACTCTATTGTCGTAATTGAAAATATTTACAGGAGAATGGCTTTAAAAGGCGAACAATTAAAAGGCGGCGACTTAATACGATCAGCCACTAAGGAAATGTTCATCCCTATCCTTTCATCGACAATCGTTACAGTAGCCGTTTATCTGCCTTTAGCAAGCGTTACAGGGGCTGTTGGGGAACTATTCATGCCATTCGCCTTAACAATGGTGTTTGCATTAGTCGCTTCATTAATAATCGCCATCACACTCGTTCCGGCCATGGCAGACTCTTTATTTAAAAAGGGACTATCTAAAAAGGAATTAAAATCACATGAAGAAAAACCCAGCAAACTATCTGCATTCTACCGAAAAGCACTTGATTGGTCATTAAACCATAAGTTAATAACTTTCGGTACAGCCATTGTATTATTAGTCGGGAGCTTATTCCTTATTCCAAGCATCGGTGTCAGCTTCATGCCTGCAGATGAGGAAAAAACGATTATCGTTACTTACACTCCAGCGCCTGGCGAATTAAAAGAGGATATTGAAAAGCAAACAGAAAAAGTAGAAAAATACTTCATCGATAAAGATGATGTGAAGACAGTTCAATATACACTAGGGGAAAACATGATGAGTGGCATGATGGGCGGCTCGGGTAACTCAGCTCTCTTCTATGTACTCTATGATGAAGACACCAAAAACTTCGGGGACAAAAAAGAAAAGGTCATAAAGGATTTAACTAGCCTTAATTCACCTGGAACATGGAAACAACAAGAGTTCACTTCAACATCAAGTAATGAAACTACCCTATATGTATACGGAAATACACAAAAAGAAATTGAACCTGTAATCGATGATATTAAAAATATCATGAAGAAAAATAAAGACTTAAAAGATGTTGATACCAGTCTTTCCGATGCTTATGAGCAATATACACTAGTGGCAGACCAGAAAAAGCTAAGTGATGTTGGACTAACAGCGGCACAAATTGGTATGTCCATTGCAAATAAGAACAAAGAAGATGCTTTAACTACTATTAAAAAAGATGGGGAAGAAGTCAAAGTATATGTCGAGACAGAAGAAACGACATTTAAAGATAAAAAAGATCTTGAGAACACGAAAATTTCTTCTCCAATGGGAATGGAAATCCCATTAAAAGAGCTTGTGAAAATCGAAGAAGGAAAAGCGTCCGATACAATTAGCCGTCGCGATGGAAAAATTTATGCCGACGTGTCTGCAACTATCAAATCGGATGATGTAGCAGCAGTAACAGCTGAAGTACAAAAGGAAGTTAAAAAATTAGACCTTCCTGCAAGCGTTTCTGTAGACTATGGCGGAGTAACGAAAGATATCCAAGAATCCTTCACTCAACTTGGAATCGCCATGTTAGCAGCCATAGCTATCGTTTACTTTGTCCTAGTCGTTACTTTCCATGGTGGCTTAGCACCAATAGCCATTCTCTTCTCACTACCATTCACGGTAATCGGGGCATTGGCAGGGCTATTCGTTACAGGTGAGACGATCAGCGTTTCGGCAATGATGGGTGTCCTAATGCTTATTGGTATCGTCGTAACCAATGCCATTGTATTAGTGGACCGTGTTATCAAAAATGAAGAATCAGGTTTATCTACTAGGGAAGCTTTACTCGAAGCTGGTTCCACCCGTTTACGCCCAATCCTGATGACTGCCCTTGCAACAATAGGCGCCTTAATACCCCTGGCAATCGGTGCAGAAGGCAGTGGATTGATATCACAAGGTTTAGGAATTACCGTTATCGGCGGACTAGTGAGTTCTACATTATTAACACTGGTCATAGTACCGGTAGTTTATGAAGTTATAATGAAAATAGGTAAAAAGAAGAAAAAAACAGTTAAATAATAAAGAAAAGAAAGAGGGAATCCCTAACTATAGGGATTCCTCTTCTTTTCTGATTCAACAATAATACTTTTGAATTTTTCTACTCCACCCTTCATTTTCATAATGTATAATAAAATACAATTTCAATTTGTCCTATACAGCTTCCTGAGCCCTCTAGACAATGCCTTTATGACTTGATTCCTTCTTTTTTCACAGATCCCGCCACTCGTAACATAAATGCCCTATTCGTCGTCATTTCCAAGGAAATTCGTTTGTTTTTAAAACTGATTTTTATGCAAACAAAAAAAGGAAAGAACTCGCCTTCCTTTTTGATTTCTATAGATTAGTGTTTGGTGAAAGTCTGGTCTATCGCATTTTCCAAATCCAGCGATTTTTCTTTTAAATAACGCTTGGTCACATTTAAATCTTTATGACCGGCAAGCTTGGATATCGTTTGTATAGCTATTCCATTATCCACTAACCTTTGGCAAAAGGTATGGCGCAATTTATGTGGATGAACATTGTATTTTTTTAATATATATTGAACTGATCTCGGAGTGATCCTTTGATTATAACTTGAGATGAATAACGGATCTGCTTTTTCTTTTAAAGAATGAAGATAATTTTTTACATGTTGTATAGCCGATAGTGTCAGGGGGACGGTTCTATCAATTTCACCTTTTGCGTTCCTGACAAGTATATAATTTCGCTCTGTTTCCATGATGACGTCCTGATCATTTAAGTCACATAATTCAGAAACACGAATTCCTGTATGCAACAAAAGGTAGACGATGGCAATGTTCCTAAGATTTCCTTCTGCTTCTATATCTCTTAACAGGATTTGCTGCTCTTTTATGCTTAAAGTTTCAGGCACTTCTAGCTTGTGCTCTTTAACCTTGCGTTCCACAGAAAGCATTACTTGTGGCTTGCCTAAAAATTTAAAGAATACATTTAGAGCGATATAGTGTTTTTCGATTGTCCCTGGACTTTTCTTGCAATTTTCTAAATAGTCAAGATAATCCTGAACATCTTCAGAATGAATCTCCATCAATATCTTTTGTGTCTGGTCACAAAACTGTGAAAGGACACCAGTATACGTTTTGATCGTATTAGCTGATTTCCCTTGGTCTCTCAACCATTCAGCAAACGAAAAAATCATTTCATCTTTAGCAGAGGTATCCATCGGCTATTCCCCCATGACAGTTTCAGAACTACGTTAAGTTTAACATATTTCCCTACAGAAACGAAGAATTCTGTCCCTATGCCTTAAACAGATATACGATTATACAGATTGAAGCAGAAATTATTTGCTTATTTATCACTAGATGCATTTATAAGTATGTCCTAGCATATATACTTTCCTATACTGAATATACTTTCTATAATCTTTTGAGTCTCCTACCTTTTAACAGGTTTAAACATAAGAGTCAGAAGGAATAACAACCGCAAAAAAGACCAGCCGGATGGCTGATCTTTTTTAAATGGCTTGGCGGCGTCCTACTCTCACAGGGGGAAACCCCCAACTACCATCGGCGCTGAAGAGCTTAACTGC
>NZ_JAOPHO010000043.1:0-34728 GCF_033141925.1 Peribacillus sp. CSMR9 | reverse complement strand
AGGATGCCCTTCTCCATTCTGATCAAGGATTTCAATATACGACGAAATCATACGAAAGACAGGTAAAAGAACTCGGTCTTCAAGGAAGTCACTCTCGTCGTGGCAATTGTCATGATAACGCGTGTATAGAAAGTTTCTTTTCGCATTTAAAAACAGAGAAGTTATATTTGGTACGCCCAAAAACAGCAGAGGAAGCTTATATAGTCATCCAGGAGTATATAGACTTCTATAATACTGATCGCTTCCAAGAAAAATTTAACGGCCTTTCCCCGATTGAATACCGAGAAAAGGCCGCAGCTTAAAATACTCTTTTTTTATTGTCTACTTGACAGGGTTATGTGCAGGCACCTTCTTTTTTTGTTTTCTTTTTAGTGTTTAAAATTTATTGAACCTGCTTTGGACCTTATTTTGTTTTCGATCTCGATGAAGGACGAAGCCTGCGATAAAGGCTATCCCGGCAATCGCTAAAAGCAGTCCGATTAAAAATTGCAGCCAAAGGACTGGATAGGGAGGCTGTAAAATACCGAACACCATGTCCCTCATTATTTTTATGCCATAGGCAGCGAAGGCCCCGGGTATAAAAAGAATCAAAAAAGCGATTAAACGTTTCATGCTGTCAAATCCCTTCCGAAAATTCCATCTTTTAAAAATGATAATAGATATAAAATATTTGTCAAGTTTCGGGAATCTAGAAAATGACTGGAAGTTGGTGGCTTTTTTTAAAGGATACCAATATGGTAAGATGAGGTGTGGAGTATGAAAAAAATTGCAGAGATAGATATAATAAATGGGTAATTATTTAAGGGGGATGGCTCATGCAAAAAGTCATGATAGTGGGGGGAGGAGTGGGAGGGACAACCGTGTTGAAACTCCTTTCGGAAAGTGAAGTATTCTCAATTGTTTGTATGGCTGATACAAATGAATCGGCTGAAGGAATGCTTGCTGCAAAAGAGCGAAGGATTCCTACAGTGACTAATTGGAGCAAGGGATTGGATTGGGATTTGGACATCATTTTTGATACGACTGGAGACCCGTCCGTCTATAAAAAGATAAAAAGGGATATGGATGATCAAACGATACTCATTCCTGGAAGTGTCGCCCTCATTATGACTAAGCTGTTTGAAGAGAAAAATCGTTTAATAAATAAATTGGAGAATGCCTCGGCAAAAATGGATTTGATCCTGAATACGACCAGTGAAGGGATGGTGGTGATTGATCATGAGGGATTCATCATCATGTTCAATGATAGTGCGGAACGAGCATCTGACACAAAGCGCGAGGACGTGATTGGCAGACATATCAAGGATCTCTTCCCTTCAACTGGATTACTTCGAGTGATGGAAATGAACAAAAAAGAAGTAAATCAGGAGATCACCCTTACTAATGGGATGGAGCTCATAACGACAAGGATTCCTCTGGTAAATGCCGATAAGGAAATCATAGGGGCTTTTTCCGTGTTTAGGAATAAAACGGAAGCTGTGCAATTGGCGGAGCAGATCACTGATTTAAAAGAGATACAGACGATGCTCCAGGCAATCATTCAATCCAGTGATGAAGCCATATCGGTCGTGGATGATCAAGGGAGGGGACTATTGATCAATCCGGCATATACAAGAATCACTGGCTTAACAAAGAACCAAGTGATTGGTAAGCCGGCTTCCATCGATATTTACGAAGGTGATAGTATGCATATGAAAGTGCTCCAGACAAAAAAGCCTGTTCGGGGTGTCAATATGCGTGTCGGCCCAAAACATAAGGAAGTGATTGTGAATGTAGCTCCAATCATTGTGGACGGGTGCTTGAAAGGCAGTGTTGGCGTCATTCATGATGTATCTGAAATTCAAGCATTGACTCACGAATTGAATCGGGCGAGACAAATTATCCGGACATTGCAGGCTAAATATTCCTTTGATGATATAATAGGAGCTTCCGAAGAGATGAAGCTTCCGATTGAACAGGCGAAATTATCGGCAAGGACACCCGCTACTGTCTTATTGAGAGGGGAATCAGGGACAGGAAAAGAGTTGTTTGCCCACGCCATCCATAATGCGAGCGATAGGAAATTCAATAAATTCGTACGTGTAAATTGCGCAGCCATCTCAGAATCATTACTTGAAAGTGAACTGTTTGGTTATGATGAGGGAGCCTTTACAGGGGCAAGCAGAGGCGGAAAGGTCGGTTTTTTCGAAGAGGCAAATCAAGGGAGTATCTTTTTGGACGAAATTGGTGAATTACCAGCCAACATCCAAGCAAAATTACTACGGGTTTTACAAGAACGGGAAATCATCAGAGTGGGGGGAACAAAGCCGATTCCCATCAATGTCCGTGTCATAGCAGCTACGAATATCAACCTTGAACAGGCAATATCAAGCGGATCATTCAGGGAAGATTTATATTTCAGGCTGAACCGCATGCCCATTTTCATTGCTCCTTTACGAAAGCGAAAAGAAGATTTGAAAGAATTGGCGGAGCATTTAATTCATAAAATCAATCAGGAGTATGGACGGAGCATAGAGGGAATCACTGCAGATGCTATACATAAGATGCAAATCTATAACTGGCCAGGGAATGTGAGGGAACTGGAGAATATTTTAGGACGGGCGATCATTTTCATGAAATTGAACGAGACGATCATTGATATACAGCATATTCCCGATTTTATCGAAGAGGTTCCATTAAAACAGGAGAAATTAATGAGGCCTTCTTCTGGCTACGTATCGGGTAAACCGCTCTCGGAGATAATAGACCAGTATGAAGCCGAAATCATTCAGCAAGCGATCTATACACACAATGGAAATAAAACACTTACAGCAAAAGCGCTGGGGATATCAGTTAGAAACCTGTATTACAAAATGGAAAAATTCGAACTATGAAATTCTTTGCACGTTAAAATTTGCGCACTATGAAAAAAACTGCACGGAATTTTCTGATTTATTTTAATTTGAGTGAGAGTCCACTTCTAACATGAAATTTTTTTAAATTTGTTATAGGCTATAGTTGTCCAACTTATTAACCAGCATCTCCTTTTTTTGGTTAAAAAGGCTCTCACTTTTCAGTTTATTGGCATGTTATTTGCATATTTAAAAGTGAATGGATTTTTCAAGGGAACCATTCCAAATGGGAAAAATATCATGTGTTTAGCGGAATTTATTTAAAATGAACGTAGTAACCAGTAAGAATGAGGAGTAATTTAGCATCCTCATATCTGACACAAACGATTAAAACATCTAGGGAGGATTCCTTTATGGAAATTTTTAAATATCTTGAGAAGTATGATTACGAACAACTGCTATTCTGTCAGGATAAACAATCGGGTTTGAAAGCGATTATTGCCATTCATGATACGACATTGGGACCTGCACTTGGTGGCACAAGGATGTGGACGTATGCTTCTGAAGAAGATGCCATAGAAGACGCTTTAAGGCTTTCGAAAGGAATGACATATAAGAATGCAGCAGCCGGCTTGAATTTAGGCGGGGGAAAAACCGTCATCATCGGCGATCCGCGCAAGGATAAAAATGAAGAAATGTTCCGTGCGTTCGGAAGGTATATCCAAGGGCTGAATGGGCGTTATATAACAGCTGAAGATGTAGGGACTACAGTTGAAGACATGGATCTCATCCACGAGGAAACGGATTTTGTCACTGGGATTTCCCCTGCATTCGGTTCTTCAGGTAACCCTTCCCCTGTAACTGCTTATGGGGTATACCGCGGTATGAAAGCTGCTGCAAAAGAAGCATTCGGCAATGATTCTTTAGAAGGCAAGGTAATTGCAGTCCAAGGCGTCGGGAATGTAGCTTATAACTTATGCCGTCACCTTCATGAGGAGGGCGCTAAACTGATCGTGACTGATATCAATAAAGAAAGCGTGGCCCGTGCAGTTGAATCCTTTGGGGCGACAGCAGTGGATCCAGATGAAATTTATGGGGTTGAATGTGATATCTATGCTCCTTGTGCATTAGGGGCTGTCATAAATGATCAAACAATCAATAAAATCAAGGCGAAAGTCATTGCAGGTGCAGCCAATAATCAATTGAAGGATCCTGTTCATGGCGATCAAATTCATGAAAAAGGTATTATATATGCTCCTGATTATGTAATTAACGCAGGTGGAGTCATAAACGTGGCTGATGAGCTTTTAGGGTATAATCGGGAAAGAGCGCTTAAGAAAGTGGAAACGGTTTATGATACCATTGAACGAGTCATGGAGATTGCAAAACGTGATCAAATTCCAACTTACAAAGCAGCGGACAGGATGGCAGAGGAGCGCATTGCTCGTATGAGGAATTCAAGAAGTCAATTTTTACAAAATGAAAAGCATATCTTGAATGGAAGAAAATGAATGTAGTTATACAAGTTATAGATTCCTGTGTTTTTTTAAAATAAACACAGGAATTTTCAACATGGATAACGTAATAAACATAGTGCAAGTAAAAAGGTGACAATCTGTAATTGTGAGGAGGAGTGGTTTTGGCTGAAGAATTTGACCTCGTTATCCTCGGAGGAGGAACAGGTGGGTATGTGGCAGCAATAAGGGCTGCACAATTAGGATTGAAAACGGCTGTCGTGGAAAAAGGCAAGCTCGGCGGAACGTGTCTACATAAAGGCTGTATCCCTTCAAAAGCACTTTTAAGAAGTGCAGAAGTTTATCAGACTGCAGTGAAGAGCGAGGAATTCGGTATTATTACCGGGGATGTAAAGTTGGATTTCCTTAAGGTGCAGGAAAGAAAGAATAAAGTGGTTGATCAACTCTATAAAGGTGTTCAGCACTTGATGAAACAAGGGAAGATAACCGTTTATGAAGGATTAGGACGTATACTTGGTCCATCTATATTTTCACCGATGCCTGGGACAATTTCCGTGGAAATGAATAATGGCAGTGAAAATGAAATGCTTATTCCTCAGAATATTATCATAGCTACCGGTTCGCGTCCAAGGACACTGCCAGGTTTACCAATTGATGGGGAATTGGTCTTAACATCGGATGAAGCCCTAAAGCTTGAGAGCCTGCCAAAATCATTGATTATTGTAGGCGGGGGAGTTATCGGAATTGAATGGGCCTCGATGCTGAATGATTTTGGTGTTGAAGTAACAGTACTTGAATATGCGGATAGAATCATCCCGACTGAAGATCATGATATTTCTAGTGAGATGCTTCGTCTCCTAACTAAAAAAGGCGTCAAATTCGTTACAGGTGCCAAGGTATTGCCTGAAACCCTGAAAACGGATGTTTCAGTAACTATTTCTGCTGAAGTAAATGGATCGGTAGAGGAATTCACAGCTGAAAAAATGCTGGTTTCCGTGGGCAGATCAGCAAATGTTGAAGGGATCGGCCTTGAAAATACGGAAATTGTGAAAGAAAAAGGCTTTATTGAAACCAATGAATTCTTCCAAACGAAGGAAACACATATCTATGCGATCGGTGATTGTATCGGCGGTCTTCAATTGGCTCATGTTGCCTCCCATGAAGGTATTACAGCCGTTGAGCATATGGCAGGCCAAAAACCAGAACGGTTGGATTATTCGCTAATTTCAAAATGTGTGTATTCTAGCCCTGAAGCTGCCAGCGTAGGTTTGACGGAAGAGCAGGCAAACAAGGAAGGCTATGAACTTAAAATTGGGAAATTCCCATTCCGTGCAGTTGGTAAGGCCCTTGTATTCGGGGAAGCAGATGGTTTTGTCAAAATCATTGCAGATAAGAAAACGGATGATATACTTGGCGTTCATATGATCGGACCACATGTTACGGATATGATTTCAGAAGCTGGACTTGCAAAAGTACTTGATGCGACACCTTGGGAGGTAGCCAAGACAATTCATCCACATCCAAGTCTTTCTGAAGCAATCGGCGAGGCGGCGCTTGCTATCGATGGACTTGCCATTCATTCATAAGAATAAGGTCAGGAGGTTTTATGATGGTAGAAAAACGTCATGAACAATTAGGCTTAACTGAGGAAATGGTTTTAGATATGTACAGGACAATGCTTTTGTCCCGCAGGATTGATGAGCGTATGTGGCTTTTAAACCGGTCCGGGAAAATTCCCTTCGTAATTTCCTGCCAGGGGCAAGAAGCTGCACAGGTTGGAGCAGCTTTTGCGCTGGATAGGCAAAAGGATTATGTACTGCCTTATTATCGGGATGTTGGTGTGGTTCTTACCTTCGGAATGACCGCAAAAGACTTGATGCTTTCAGGTTTTGCGAAAGAGGAAGATCCCAATTCCGGGGGACGTCAAATGCCTGGACATTTTGGTCAAAAGGAAAATAGAATCGTCACCGGTTCGTCACCTGTAACGACACAGGTCCCGCATGCAGTTGGAATTGCCCTTGCTGGGAAGATGGAAGGTAAGGATTTAGTAACATTCGTAACGTTTGGGGAAGGTTCATCAAATCAGGGCGATTTTCATGAAGGGGCCAACTTTGCAGGTGTGCATAAGCTACCGGTCATTTTCATGTGTGAAAATAATAAATATGCGATTTCCGTTCCTATTGAGAAACAGCTATCGTGTGAAAATGTTTCCGATAGGGCGATTGGCTATGGGATGCCTGGAATAACGGTGGATGGCAATGACCCATTGGAAGTGTATGCTGCAGTGAAAGAAGCGGCTGACCGTGCACGAAGGGGAGAGGGGCCTTCCCTTGTAGAAACCGTTTCATATAGGCTCACTCCACATTCAAGTGATGATGATGACAGAAGCTACCGGACAGCGGATGAAGTGGCCGAAGCTAAAACAAAGGATTCCATAAAGACATTTGGAGCGTATTTAAAAGAAGTGGGAATCATGGATGAGGATCTTGAGAAACAAATGAATGATGAAGTCATGAAGATAGTCAACGAAGCTACTGATTATGCTGAAAATGCTCCATATCCGAAGGCTGAAAGTGCAATGAATCATGTGTATGCACAAAAGTAAGGGGGTAATAGAATGCCAGTGATTTCTTATATAGATGCTGTAACAATGGCAATGAGGGAAGAGATGGAACGTGATTCCCGTGTATTCGTATTGGGAGAGGATGTTGGAAAAAAAGGTGGGGTCTTTAAAGCGACTCATGGTTTATATGACCAATTCGGTGAAGCCAGGGTCATCGATACACCGCTCGCTGAATCTGCAATTGCAGGAGTGGGAATTGGAGCCGCCATGTATGGGCTTCGGCCGATAGCTGAGATGCAATTTGCTGATTTCATCATGCCTGCCATTAACCAAATTGTTTCAGAGGCAGCCAAGATTAGATACCGTTCCAATAATGACTGGAGCTGTCCTATGGTAATCCGTGCCCCATATGGAGGAGGAATTCATGGAGCTCTTTATCATTCACAATCGGTTGAAGCAATCTTTGCCAATCAGCCGGGTTTGAAAATTGTGATGCCTTCCACTCCGTATGATGTAAAGGGTTTGCTTAAAGCTGCCATTCGCGATGAAGATCCAGTGCTTTTCTTTGAACATAAACGCGCATATCGCTTGATCAAGGGTGAGGTACCCACTGAAGATTATGTACTTCCAATCGGTAAGGCGGATGTGAAAAGGGAAGGGGAAGACATTACTGTCATCTCCTATGGCCTTTGTGTGCATTTTGCCCTTCAGGCAGCAGAAAAATTAGCTGCAGATGGAATCTCTGCACATGTTCTTGACTTGCGCACCGTCTACCCTTTAGATAAAGATGCTATCATAGAAGCGGCATCTAAAACGGGGAAAGTTTTACTGGTTACGGAGGACAATAAAGAAGGAAGCATTATGAGTGAGGTCGCAGCCATCATTGCCGAGCATTGCCTTTTTGATTTGGATGCTCCTGTAAAACGGTTGGCCGGACCTGATGTACCTGCCATGCCATATGCGCCTACGATGGAAAAACATTTTATGGTGAATCCAGATAAGGTGGAAAAAGCTATGAGGGAATTGGCTGAGTATTAATGACTGTTAAGAAGGAGGAACGATTTATGGCTATGGAATTAATGAAGATGCCTCAACTAGGCGAAAGTGTCACAGAGGGAACCATCAGTAAATGGCTTGTAAAGCCTGGGGATCATGTCACGAAATACGACCCGTTAGCTGAAGTGATGACGGATAAAGTAAATGCTGAGGTTCCTTCTTCCTTCACCGGCATCATCAAGGAATTGAAAGCGGATGAGAATCAAACGTTAGCAGTCGGGGAAGTCATTTGCTCGATTGAAGTTGAAACGGCAAAGACGGATAACGATAATGTAGGGCAAGCTGTTTCTCATAGCGTAGAAAAAGTTGATGCACCTGTTACAAGAAATGTACAGCAAGCGGCCGAACCATCAAGGAAAGCTCGCTATTCGCCAGCAGTGTTAAAACTTTCCCAGGAGCATGGAATCGATCTTTCAAAAGTGAAAGGAACGGGGAATGAGGGACGGATCACCCGTAAAGATTTACTGAAACTTGTTGAATCAGGGAATCTTCCTAAGGCGGATGAGCCTTCGGCAATATCCGATTCGGCTCCTGAAGTGCTCGCTCCTCAAGTTAATCGTCAAACCAGCCCAGTAACAAACGTTACGACTGCGGCTGGTGACAAGGAAATACCTGTTACCGGCATCCGTAAGGCAATTGCGTCCAATATGTTGAAAAGTAAGCACGAAATTCCGCATGCTTGGACGATGGTGGAAGTTGACGCAAGCAATATGGTGAAGTTGCGTGATAATCTAAAATCCGACTTTAAACAAAAAGAAGGCTATAATTTAACGTACTTTGCCTTTTTCGTAAAAGCGGTTGCTCAAGCCCTTACGGAATTTCCAGAGCTCAATTCGATGTGGGCAGGCGAAAAAATCATACAAAAGAAAGAAATCAATATATCAATAGCCGTTGCAACTGAAGATGCCTTATTTGTACCGGTCATAAAAAATGCAGATGAAAAATCAATCAAAGGTATTGCAAGGGAGATACAGGAACTCGCATCCAAAGTGAAGGCGGGTAAGTTAAAAGCAGAGGATATGCAAGGTGGCACGTTCACTGTTAATAACACTGGTTCATTCGGTTCTGTCCAGTCCATGGGAATCATCAATTATCCACAGGCAGCCATTTTACAAGTTGAAACAATTGTGAAACGGCCAGTGGTCATAAATGACATGATTGCAGTACGGGATATGGTTAATCTCTGTTTATCACTTGATCATCGTGTTTTGGACGGCCTGGTATGTGGACGATTCCTCGCAAGAGTTAAAGAAATCATCGAAAAGATTTCCAAAGAAAACACTTCCATATACTAAAATGAAGAAAAAGGAAGGACAGTAGGTTCCTTCCTTTTTTTTGTACTTCTTTTTAGAAAAACATCGACAAAAATTTTATTTTTGCTATTATTTTATTGAGAGCTGTTCTAGCACAGAACAGGGCTGTACTTTATTTCAAAGAGACGAAAAAGGCTATCAGCTTCTCTTAGAACTCCTTTGCTAATTTCTATTGGCTTAAATTTCAAGAAAATTATGATAGAATGTTAGTATAATCCAGATCAAATTGATGGGAGGGTGGTTTTCTTATCTGAACTGACTGAGCGTTCGTTCTCCCGAAGAATGGATATGGCGATTGAGGCGGCAGACGATAAGAAAGCGATTACAGATGGAACTGAAAGATGTAAAAAACATAACCTTTCCTAAGCCTTCTTTGGAAGAGTGGAAAGAAGCTGCGGAAGTCAGTTTAAAAGGAAAAAGTATAGAAAAATTAAAAACGAATACATATGAGGGCATCACTTTATATCCACTTTATACAGAAACGGCGGATTCAACGGCAAATGTAGCTGAATTGCCAGGGTTCTTCCCTTATACCCGAGGAACGTTTCCAACGGGTTATTATGAAAAACCTTGGCTGGTCGTTCAACCTGTAAGCGGTGTCACGGCTGAAGAGGCAAATGAAAAGATGAAGGTGTCATTCAAGCGCGGTCAAAATGTCGTGGCATACCCTGCAAGTTTGCTTGCTGAGGGAGCAAGGGCTGAAAAATTGTTTAAAGATATCCCATTAAGGGAAATCCCGGTTTTCATTGACCTTAAGGGAAAACAAAAAGGATTATTCCCGCAATTCAAAGCCGTTGCTGAATCGCAAAATGCCCAATTGACAGGCGTAGTTGCAGAAGATCCCATTGCAGAATGGCTCATTGGCGGTCAGCTGCCAGAGGATACGGATCATTATTTTGCAGACTGGCTTAAGACGATCCAAGATTATCAGAAGGTAGGCCGGGATTTAAAGACAGTCCTGATTAATACGGCAGTCTATCATAATGGAGGAGCTAATGCCGTTCAAGAAATCGCGTACGGATTATCGGCAGCCGTCCAATATCTATTGGAAGGGCAAAAACAAGGGCTTTCCATTTCTTCAGTTTCCGAAAGAATAGTATTTTCGTTTGCAGTCGATTCCAATTACTTCATGTCCATCGCCAAACTGCGGGCTGCCAGGAGGCTTTGGGCAGGTCTTGCTGAAGCCTTCGATACAGCTCCGGATCATTTTAAAATGGCCATACATGCTGTTACTTCCGAATTGACAGAAACGCTATATGACCAGCACGTCAATATTCTTCGGACCACAAACCAAGCTTTTGCTGCAGCTATCGGTGGCATTCAATATCTTCAAATTCATCCATTTACTCATCCAACTGGTGAATCTGATGATTTTTCAGAAAGAATCGCCCGTAACACTCATTTGATTTTAAAAGAGGAAACAAATATCACCACCGTGGTCGATCCTGCTGGCGGTTCTTGGTATGTTGAACAATTAACGGATGAATTGGCTGAAAAGGCTTGGGCGAAATTCCTTGAAATCGATGAAGCCGGGGGGATTTTAGAGCTGATTAAGCAAGGCACCCTACAGAAAGACATAGCTGAAGTATACCTAGGAAGAGTTCAAAATGCGGCTTTCAGAAAAGATAGTATCATCGGAACGAATGTATATCCGAATCCAGCTGATAAGATTAAAACCCCGACACTGGATAAACATGTGTCATACATGAAAGTTGAGAAGCCGGTTGGCATTACGCCAATCGCCTTGGAACGGGTATCCATTCAGTTCGAACAAATAAGACTGCGCAGTGAAAGTTATAAAGATGTAAATGGAACAGCTCCAACAATCGGTTTGATTAATTTGAAAAACCTTAAATCCTATAAACCCCGTGCAGATTTCGTTAAAAGTCTGGCTGCAGCAGGAGGTATTGAAACAGTAGGTAGTAAGGGGTGTCAAACCATTCAGGAAGCAGTCGATTACGTAGCTTCGACCAATTTCCCTATCTATTGTGTTTGCGGCAGTGATGGTGACTACGCGGAATTAGCGCCAATCACAATTAAAGAAATTAAAAAGCAATTCCCTGAAATCAATATTTATTTGGCTGGCAAGCAGCAAGAAGAATTGGAAATCACACTAAGTGAAGCCGGAATGAAAGATTCTATCCATGTTAAAACGAACGTAATAGCGATTTTATTGGAATTATTGCATGAGCTAGGGGTGAACTGAAATGAAAAAACCGAATTTTTCTGCTATAAATCCTGCCAAGGTTAAGATTAAAGGGACGGTAGAAGCATGGAAAAAAGAAGCCGAAAAAGCCGTTGGGCAAAATATCGATAGCCTTCTGTTTGAAACCAATGAACAAATAAAAGTCAAACCGCTTTATGTTAAAGAAGATAATCGCGAATTGGAGCATATGGAAAGTGTCCCAGGCATCGCTCCGTTTACAAGGGGGCCCTATCCTTCGATGTATGTCAATCGTCCTTGGACGGTACGCCAGTATGCAGGTTTTTCGACTGCTGAGGAATCCAATGCGTTCTACAGACGTAATCTGGCGATGGGGCAAAAAGGGCTCTCAGTTGCCTTTGATTTAGCCACACACCGTGGTTATGACTCCGATCATCCACGCGTTGTCGGTGATGTGGGGAAAGCGGGAGTTGCCATTGATTCCATCCTTGACATGAAAATCCTTTTCAACGGGATTCCGCTGGATCAGATGTCCGTATCAATGACTATGAACGGTGCAGTATTACCTATCCTGGCTTTTTATATCGTGACAGCTGAAGAACAAGGCGTTACACAGGATAAGCTTTCGGGCACGATTCAAAATGACATCTTAAAGGAATATATGGTCAGGAATACGTATATCTACCCACCTGAAATGTCCATGAAAATCATAGCTGATATTTTTGAGTATACCTCCAAATATATGCCGAAATTCAATTCCATTTCCATCTCGGGTTATCATCTCCAAGAAGCGGGGGCGCCGGCGGATATCGAACTAGCCTATACATTGGCTGATGGTCTTGAGTATGCACGTACCGGCATGAAGGCAGGTATTGATATCGATAAGTTTGCACCACGCCTGTCATTCTTCTGGGCTGTAGGATTGAACTATTTCATGGAGGTGGCGAAAATGAGGGCGGCTCGTTTCATTTGGTCAAAACTGATGAAACAGTTCGAACCGAAAAATAATAAAGCGATGGCATTAAGGACTCATTCCCAAACCTCCGGCTGGAGCCTCTCCGAGCAGGATCCGTTTAATAATGTCGCAAGGACCCTGATTGAAGCTCATGCGGCCGCACTGGGACATACACAATCCTTGCATACGAACGCACTGGATGAGGCCATTGCACTGCCAACTGATTTCTCGGCCCGCATTGCACGTAACACACAGCTTTATCTGCAGGAGGAAACCGGTATCACAAAGGTAATCGATCCATGGGCGGGTTCATATTATGTAGAATCGCTCACTAATGAATTAATCGAAAGGGCTTGGGCTCACATAGAAGAAATCGAAGGTCTTGGAGGAATGGCAAAGGCAATCGAAACCGGCCTTCCAAAAATGAGGATCGAGGAAGCGGCTGCAAAGCGTCAAGCTAAAATCGATTCTCAGGATGAAACGATTGTCGGCGTCAATAAATATCGTTTGAAAAAAGAAGATCCGATTGAAATACTGGAGATAGATAATACCGCAGTTCGTGAAAGTCAGCTTAAGCGTTTGGGCGAATTAAAAGCGAAGCGTGATCAGGCAAAGGTGGATGAAGCTCTTCAGGCACTATCCAGGGCTGCTAGAACAGGCGAAGGTAACCTGCTTGAACTGGCTGTGCAAGCTACAAGAGTACGGGCTTCACTAGGTGAAATCTCCGATGCGGTCGAAGAGGTGGCTGGACGTCATAAAGCAACGATCCGTTCTATCAGCGGCGTATATAGCTCGGCATACTCAAAAGAAGCGGAAATTGAGGAAGTCGTCCGCATGACGGAAGAGTTCCTTGAAAATGAAGGAAGAAGACCGCGTTTGTTAATGGCTAAAATGGGTCAGGACGGTCATGATCGTGGAGCTAAAGTAGTAGGAACGGGGTTTGCGGATTTAGGCTATGATGTCGATATCGGTCCATTATTCCAAACACCGGAAGAAACCGCCTTACAGGCCGTGGAAAATGATGTGCATGTTGTCGGAATGAGTTCGCTTGCTGCCGGTCATAAAACATTGTTGCCGCAGCTTATGTCGGAACTGAAGAAATTGGGCCGTGAAGACATCATAGTGATCGTCGGCGGCGTCATCCCTGCACAGGATTATGATTACTTAATGGAAAATGGCGCTTCAGCCATTTTTGGACCTGGTACAGTCATTCCACAGGCAGCGAAAAAAGTGCTTCAGGAAATATACAATCGCCTCGGATATGAGGAAGTGGTCCAATAATGAGTGAAGACAAGAAGCCGGAATGGGTCGATCTTAACAATCAGGAAGGTTTTGCTTCTTCATTAAAGCCAGGTGTAGAATTAGCAGCCAGTCATAACAAAGCTTCAAAAAGCAAATTCGTCAAAAAACAAAATGTAAGCATACCGATCCATGAACTTAAAGAGGGAATCATAAAAGGGGATAGGGCCAATCTTGCTAAAGGGATTACACTGATTGAAAGCAATGCACCCCACCACTTCGATCCTGCACAGGAATTATTACATTCCATCCTTTCTCATACAGGGAACTCGATTCGAATCGGGATTTCCGGAGTGCCAGGTGCAGGGAAAAGCTCGTTTATCGAGACGTTTGGATCCTACTTATGTGCCAGGGGCCATAAGGTTGCTGTTCTAGCCGTCGACCCAAGCTCTTCTATCAACGGGGGAAGTATCCTAGGTGATAAGACGAGGATGGAGGAGCTGGCAAGAAACCCCCGTGCCTTCATAAGGCCCTCACCATCCGAAGGCACCTTAGGAGGAGTTCACCGCAAAACAAGGGAAACGATGTTGCTTTGTGAAGCGGCAGGATTTGATGTCATCCTGATAGAAACTGTTGGTGTCGGCCAGAGTGAAGCTATAGTACGAAGTATGGTCGACTTCTTCATGCTCCTTGTCCTAACCGGTGCCGGGGATGAATTACAGGGGATGAAAAAAGGGATCATGGAACTTGTGGACGGAATTGTGGTCAATAAAGCGGACGGGGAGAACATTCCGTTGGCGATTAGGACAAAGTCCGAATATAGTAGAATCTTGCACTTCCTTCAGCCGGCAACAAAGGGATGGGCAGGAAAGGCATATACTTGTTCTGCCATAACCGGTAAAGGAATTCCAGAGCTTTGGGATGTATTGAATGAATTTTCCGCTATGACCAAGGAATCTGGTGTTTTTCAAGAACGGAGAAGAATGCAATCTAAGGAATGGCTTTATTCATTAATGGATCACCAGCTTAAAACGATGTTCTATAAAAATGAAACCGTCAAAGGTCTTCTCCCTATTCTGGAGAATGAAGTGATGTCAGGGAATAAAACGGTCACCACTGCTGTTAAGCAAGTCTTTCAATTTTTTACTGATACGTTTAAGTCAAATTAAACAGGAAAGGGGTGGGGCTTGAATTGTTTCTCATACCCCATCCCTTTGTAAGAAGTTTTCTTGTTGTTACACACATGGTTCCCGCTTCCTTTTCGTTTTAAACATGTTTCGGATCCCTTTATCCACCTTTAGCAGGTAAATTTATTGAATCACGAAGTGGCAATTGTTATGATAGGATTGAAGAGAAAACTTGGAAGGGGCACATACCATGAATATGGATTTTAATTTTTTAATGAACGACGTAGTCAAACAGGCTCGCGATGAGATTAAGACTGCTGGATATACAGAATTGACTACTCCAGAGGAAGTAGCAGAGGTATTTGCACAAAAAGGAACGACACTTGTTATGGTCAACTCCGTTTGTGGCTGCGCTGGGGGAATAGCTAGACCTGCAGCAGCTCATGCGATTCATAATGATAAACGCCCTGATCAGCTTGTAACTGTTTTTGCTGGGCAAGATAAGGAGGCGACGGAAAAAGCCCGTGATTACTTCGAAGGGTATCCACCGTCATCCCCATCATTTGCATTGCTGAAAGATGGAAAAATCATCACTATGATAGAACGCCATGAAATTGAAGGGCACCACCCGATGTCCGTAGTTGAAAAATTACAAGACTACTTCGATCAATATTGCGAAGAAGTGTAAGCTATAGCCATAAGCAAAAAAACCCGCCAATCGACGGGTTTTTTTTTATTCATGAACTTGCATAAATAAGGAACATTTAGGAAAGAAGATAGATAAGGAAGCCAGATATATCCCCTCTGGAGAAAAAGTGCGAAATGGGGAAGATTAATTGAGTGAATATTTCGAAAAGTAAATCTATTTTTTACGTTATTGAATAATTATTAGAGTGTGTTAAAATACACATTAGTGTATGAATATTAGTTATGCAAATTAATTAATTAATATAACCTAAAACCAAATTTAATAACAAGAGAATTGAAAATATCATTTTGGAGGAATAATAATGAAGTTGAAAAAGCAGTTAGCATTGTTGCTTACTTCTGTGTTATTAGTAGGTATTTTAGCAGCATGCGGAACATCTGAGAAAAAAGATAAAAACACAGCTGGCAAAGAAGACAAAAAGGTCCTGGTAATGGGAACATCTGCGGATTATCCGCCATTTGAATATGTTGAAACATCTAAAAGTGATCAAATAAAAGGATTTGACATTGATATCGCTAAAGCAATCGGTAAAAAATTAGGTTATGAGGTTCAAGTGAAGGACATTGACTTTAATAGTCTTGTTCCGGCTCTGGAAAATAAATCGGTCGATTTCGTCATCTCTGGAATGACTCCAACAGAAAAACGTGAACAATCCGTTGATTTCAGTGATATATACTATACAGCTAAAAACATGATCATCACGACAAAGGACAGTAAGATCAAAACTGTTGAAGATTTAAAAGGGAAAACGGTAGGGGTACAGCTTGCATCCATTCAGGAGACATTGGCAAACGACTTGAATAAATCCAAAAAGACCGGGATGAAAATTGAAAAACGGAATCGTATTCCAGAGGTTGTTCAAGAAATGTCCACAGGACGTTTTGACGCCGCAATCATGGAAGATACTGTGGCAAAAGGCTATTTGAAAGATAATAAAGATTTGGTGGGCTATGTGATCAAATCTGGTGAAGAAGATGCCGGTTCGGCAATCGCTTTCCAAAAAGGAAGCAAGTTAACTGGCGAATTCAATGCCGAATTGAAAAAAATGTTACAGAATGGTGAAATGGAAAAATTAATAATAAAATGGTTCGGTGGCAGCGAAACTGAATAATACAAGAGAGGAAAAGCGTTCAGAAGAGATGCAATATGCCTTCTGAACGTTTTTCCGCGCTTTATTGACATTAAATGAAGCAGGAGGAAGGCCCATGATAACGGCCTTCATAAGAGAGGATGAATGGAGTGAATCTGGAATTTGATAGGATTATACCCTCCCTTCCATATATCCTGGAGGGAATACCGACTACATTAAAGGTTGTAGCGGTTGCGGCTGTAATCGGTTTTGTTTTGGGAATATTATTATCTATACTTAAAATCAGTAGAATCAAGCCCTTAAATTGGATTGCTGACTTTTATACATCCATTTTCCGCGGTACCCCTTTAGTGCTGCAATTAATGCTGATTTATTTTGGTTCACCGCAAATATTAGGGATTCAAATCGAAGCATTCCAAGCAGCATTTTTAGCATTCGGGCTAAACTCTGCCGCATACATCTCTGAGATTATCAGGGGAGGCATTCTAGCGGTAGATAAAGGGCAACGTGAGGCTGCACTTGCACTTGGGGTACCCTATTCAGGGATGATGCTTAATATAATACTTCCGCAGGCCATCAAGAATATCCTGCCGTCCCTTGTGAACGAAGTGATTTCATTAACGAAGGAATCAGCCGTTGTCACAATTATTGGGTTGGGGGATATCATGCGCCGTTCTTATATTGTCGGCGGTGAGACATATAAATTCTTCGAGCCGATTTTATTTGCCGGTCTCATTTATTATGTGATGGTTATGGTTCTTACCATCTTAGGCAAAGTGATTGAAAGGAGAATGAGACGCAGTGATTAAAATTGATGAGCTCAAAAAAAATTATGGTAAGCTCGAGGTATTAAAAGGCATCAGCACCGAGATAGGGCAGGGTGAAGTGTTAGCGATCATCGGCCCATCCGGTTCGGGAAAATCAACTTTCTTGCGTTGCATCAATATGCTTGAGACTCCAACTGATGGTCAAATTTGGTTTAAAGATCAAAACATCACTGAAAAAAAGACCAATATCATGAAAGTGCGTGAAAATGTCGGAATGGTTTTTCAACATTTTCATTTATTTCCTCATAAAACCGTCCTGGAGAATCTGACATATGCACCGATGAAGGTGAAAAAATTATCAAAAGCTGAAGCAGTAAAACAAGCTCGGGAGCTCTTGACTAAAGTCGGTTTGGCCGATAAAGAATCGTCATATCCGAATCGTCTATCAGGCGGACAAAAACAACGGGTCGCCATTGCGCGGGCATTGGCAATGAATCCGGAAGTGATGCTTTTCGATGAGCCGACCTCAGCTCTTGATCCTGAGATGGTAAAAGAAGTGCTCGAGGTAATGAAGTCACTGGCACATACTGGGATGACCATGCTTATCGTAACGCATGAAATGGGATTTGCCAAAGAAGTGGCCGATCGTGTACTTTTCTTGGACGGGGGTCTTCTCGTCGAAGAAAGTGCTCCGGAAGAATTCTTTTCCAATCCGAAAAGCCAGCGTGCAAAAGACTTCTTGGAAAAAGTTTTATAAGCCAAGGCAAATAGTATATAATTATAAAAAAAAGGTAACGACTAGGTTACCTTTTTTTATTTTATTCCTATAATGTATTTTTGAGTGAATGGATTTTGAAAAATTGGAAATTTCATTCACAAAGGACTGTAAAAACATCTGAAATCCTGATAGTATTATAATAGATAGCGAAAGAGCCAGGTGATACATAACAATGTTTAAAATCGGATACAGGACGATTAAAACTGCTTTGGGGGTTACCCTGGCAATTATTATTGCACAAATGCTTAACCTGGAATATTTTTCGGCTGCGGGAATCATAACGATCTTATGCATTCAAGTTACAAAAAAGAAGTCGGTTTATGCCTCCTGGCACCGGTTTTTAGCTTGTTTGATCGCAATGGTCTATGCATCCCTATTTTTTCATTTCATCGGGTTCCATCCGCTGACAATAGGGTTGATCCTTTTGATTTTCATTCCTACGACAGTTGCCTTGAAGATTAATGAGGGAATTGTAACGAGCAGCGTCATCATCATGCATCTTTATGGAGCTGGCAACATCACTTTTTCCCTGCTGATCAATGAAACGATATTAATTGCCGTTGGAGTTGGAGTTGCACTTGTCATGAATCTGTACATGCCCAGTGTCGATGAAAAACTGCTTGCCTATCAGGAAAGTATCGAAACTAACTTTAGTGCGATCTTAATGGGGATTGTCCGCTATTTAAGGGATAATGACCACACATGGGATGGTAAGGAAATTACTGAAACAGCCAATCTTCTTAACCAAGCCAAAAGCCTTGCCTTCAGGGACGTGGAAAATCATTTCTTAAGGGAAGAAGACCTGTATTACCATTATTTCAAAATGCGTGAAAAGCAATTTGAAATAATTGAACGCATTCTTCCTCTAGTCACGAATATTCCATTGGTCGTCAAGCAAAGCGGGATAGTGGCTGATTTTATTGAGGACCTGGCAGAAAACGTCCATCCACAAAATACGGCCATTCTTTATCTGAAGAAGCTTGAAGAAATGGAGATGCATTTTAGGGGAATGGCACTTCCACAGACACGGGAAGAGTTTGAATCAAGGGCCGCATTACTGCAGCTCATGAAGGAAATGGAACGCTATTTATTGTTGAAGCATTCCTTCAAGGGGCTACCCAAGCTGGCCAATAACCGAATGAAAAAGAGGCACATGGCTTAAACTAAGCAAAAAAGTAAAGGAATTGATATAAATGAAATGGATCCTTTCTTTGTTGCTTATGCTATCTTTGTGGCCGCTACAGGTACAAGCTCAACCTCAATCGGTTAAGCCGGGAGATCCTTTTATCATCATCAATAAAGCCAACAATAAATTGGCGTTCATTGATGATAACGAGGTCAAGGAGATTCTGCCGGTCGGCACTGGGAAGAGTCAGGAATTGACACCTGAAGGGATTTTCACGGTTAAAATAAAAGCGGTCAATCCCTATTATCGAAAAAAGAATATTCCGGGCGGCGATCCCAGGAACCCTTTGGGATCGAGGTGGATTGGATTTGATGCACGAAATACCGATGGCAGGATTTACGGGATACATGGTACGAATCAACCGTCGTCAGTCGGTAAATTCATTTCAAATGGCTGTGTACGGATGCATAAAGCCGATGTAGAGCGTTTGTATGAAAAAGTCCCTATCGGCACAAAGGTGTTAATCACCAAGTCGAACGATGATTTCAAAACTTTGGCAAAGAAAAACGGAGCGATAAAATAAAAAAGAGAGGGAAGTCTTTGCTTCCCTCTCATTCCGATATTTATTATAAAAGAAATGCGATACCTGATAATAAGGTCGTCAACAACATCGAGATAAGCATTAAATACACGACGATCTTTCTTATTTTTTTATTTCCCATATGCTCTCTCTCCCTCAAACAGTTTAATTGGTTTTATTTTAACTTGAACGTTTAGTAGAAACAAGTAAAAGTACAATGTTCATATTATTCCGAATCTTGAAAGGCTTCAATGGAAGATTAATAGTATTTTAATAGAGTCATCCATAATATATAACATGGGGGGATGAATGATGATTAAAAATATCGACCATATTGGTATCGCCGTCAAGTCACTTGATGAAACCTTACCACTTTACACGGAAACGCTGAACTTGGAACTTGAAGGAATAGAGACAGTGGAGAGCCAAGGCGTAAAAGTGGCCTTTATCTTGGCAGGCAATACCCGTTTGGAGTTATTGGAAGCGTTGTCACCGTCAAGTCCAATCGCCAAATTCATTGATAAACGCGGTGAAGGGATTCATCATGTGGCCCTTGGTGTCGATAGTATCGAAGATCGAATTAAAGAAATTAAAGAATCAGGATTGCGCATGATTGATGATTCATCAAGAAAGGGAGCACACAAAGCAGATGTTGCTTTCGTTCATCCCAAGTCTACTGCAGGTGTATTGTTTGAGCTTTGTGAACGAGCCGGATCAAAGGAGGAGCAGGAATGACAGACATATATGAAACGATCAATGACTTATATGACAGACGCCGCAAAGTGGAAATGGGCGGCGGTGAAGAAAGAATCGATAAGCAGCATGAAAAGGGCAAACTTACTGCAAGGGAAAGAATCGAGCTTTTAGTTGATCCGGGAACTTTCATTGAACTTAATCCTTTCATCAAACACCGTAATACTAATTTTGGCATGGAAAAGGAAGAAGGACCGGGAGAAGGGGTTGTCACCGGTTATGGAAAGGTAAACGGCCGCGACATTTATCTGTTTTCCCAGGACTTTACTGTATTTGGCGGTGCACTAGGGGAAATGCATGCTCTGAAAATTGCCAATGTTATGGATTTGGCAGCGGAAAATGGGGCCCCCTTCATAGGTTTGAACGATTCTGGTGGAGCGCGTATTCAAGAAGGTGTTGTTTCCCTTGACGGTTATGGACAAATATTTTATCGGAACTCCATTTATTCAGGCGTCATTCCACAAATTTCCGTTATTATGGGACCTTGTGCAGGCGGAGCCGTTTATTCTCCAGCCATAACCGACTTTGTCTTCATGGTTGAAAAAACGAGCCAAATGTTCATAACAGGACCTAAAGTCATTGAAACGGTTACGGGTGAAAAGATTTCATCTGAAGGATTGGGTGGAGCGACTGTACATAATACCATAAGCGGTAATGCGCATTTCAAGGGAGCAACAGAAGAACAAGTATTGGCCGACGTTAGAAGTCTCCTGAGCTATCTTCCACAAAACAATGAAGAGAAGCCGCCGGTTTTGGAAACGGACGATGGAGATGACTACCGTCCGGACTTAACGGATGTAGTCCCTTATGAAGGGATCCGTCCATATGATGTTCGGAAAGTATTGGAGCAAATTGTCGATGAGGGTTCCTTCATGGAAGTGCAAGAGGGCTTTGCGAAAAACATAGTGGTCGGCTTAGCGCGAATCAAAGGGAAATCAGTGGGACTTGTCTGTAACCAGCCAAAAGTATTGGCAGGGGGACTGGATATTGATTCATCTGATAAGGCTGCCCGTTTTATTCGTTTTTGTGACTCGTTTAACATTCCGTTAATTACGTTTGAAGATGTTTCAGGCTTCTTCCCGGGCGTTAAACAAGAGCATGGCGGGATAATCCGTCACGGTGCAAAGCTGCTATACGCTTATTCAGAAGCAACAGTACCAAAATTGACGATCATCCTGCGTAAAGCATACGGAGGAGCTTATGTGGCCCTTAATAGTAAATCCATCGGTGCTGATCTAACATTTGCATGGCCAAATGCGGAAATCGCGGTAATGGGTTCTGCTGGAGCGGCAAATATCATTTTTGCCCGTGAAATTCAAAATAGTGAAGACCCTGAAGCGACTCGTGCAGCTAAAATAGAAGAATACCGTGATAAATTCGCTAATCCATATGTTGCTGCAAGTCTTGGAATGGTAGATGATGTAATTGATCCCCGGGAAACAAGGATTAAGATCATTCAATCACTTGAAATGCTTCGCAACAAAAAAGAAAAACGTCCATGGAAAAAACACGGCAATATCCCGTTATGATCCAACTGCAAGGAGCCCGAAATATATCTATTTTGGGCTCTTTTCCATACTGGGAAGAATTCGTAAACCATTTATATGTTATCATTCACCATTTTTAAGGGGAACTTTGGACGGGGGATGACCAGCATTCCATTTAAGCACGGTTCCTCAATTTCACATTATTTGCCGGGGCGCCGCTTTTAGAAGTATAATTAAAGAGGAAAACTTTTTTGGAGGTTTTATTTTATGATTAATGAAGAACGTTTAGTTAGTGAATTTATGGAATTGGTCCAGATTGATTCCGAAACGAAAAATGAAGCAGCCATCGCCAAAGTGCTGAAAGAAAAATTCGAGGCACTGGGTGTAGAGGTTTTTGAAGATGATACAACAGCAGTTACGGGTCATGGTGCAGGCAATTTAGTATGTACTTTAAAAGGAATGAAAGAAGGCGTAGATACCATTTATTTCACCTCCCATATGGATACGGTTGTACCTGGTAATGGAATCAAGCCTTCCATCAAAGATGGATACATAGTGTCAGACGGAACGACCATTTTAGGAGCGGATGACAAAGCTGGATTAGCGGTCATGTTAGAAACGCTTAAAGTGTTGAAAGAACAGAATATCGAGCATGGGACAATCGAATTTATCATAACAGTCGGTGAAGAATCTGGCTTGATAGGGGCAAAGGCATTGGATCGCTCACTTGTAACGGCAAAATTCGGTTTTGCTCTTGATAGTGATGGAAAAGTTGGCAATATCGTCGTTGCTGCACCTACTCAGGCGAAAGTGTCTGCGATAATTTTAGGCAAGACTGCTCACGCTGGTGTCGCCCCTGAAAAAGGAGTTTCGGCAATTACGATCGCTTCCAAAGCGATCTCAAGAATGCCGTTAGGCCGGATCGACGAGGAAACGACAGCCAACATCGGACGTTTCCAAGGTGGACAGCAAACCAATATTGTTTGTGACCATGTTGAAATCCTTGCGGAAGCAAGATCCTTGATTCCTGAAAAAATGGAAAAACAAGTGGCGAGAATGAAAGAGGCATTCGAGACTGCCGCCATTGAAATGGGCGGACGTGCTGAAGTTGAAGTTAACGTCATGTATCCTGGTTTTAAATATGGGGCTGGCGATCATGTAGTCGAAGTCGCAAGAAAGGCAGCAGAGAAAATCGGTCGTCCATGCGAGTTGGTTAAAAGCGGCGGAGGAAGCGATGCCAATGTCATTGCAGGTTTTGGGATTCCTACTGTCAATCTCGCAGTGGGGTATGAAGATATCCATACTACGAATGAAAGAATACCCGTTGAGGAATTAACGAAGCTTGCTGAAATGGTTGTCAGTATCATCAAAGAAGTATCCGGGGAATAATTAAATCGAAAAATAGATCCGGAAGAGAGTTTCCTGAGTAAATCTAAAGAAGGTGGCCGTATTTCTTGTTGGAAATGAGGAATGTGCTTTACCGATTTTAATCCGTGATTTCCATCGAGAAATCTGATGCCATATAATTGATTCCCCCTAGCAAGGATTTGTTGCTGGAATGGGCAAGGTCAGGAATGATTGTTACCACTGATAGATATGAATGAGGTATTATATCAAGGTAAATCAGCTCTCGGCAATGATGAACAGAGGTGGATTGCAAAATGGACGGATGTCCTCCCCACCGGACACATAGTCCAGCCAGGCAATCAATAAACTGAATATATGCAGGGTGTTGCCAATGGGGTAGCCGTTTGATTACCATCATTGATCCTCAAAAACTCGTATCATCTTTGTTCAAGTATTGCTGGAATTTATGTACAGTCATCAATGACATGATGGCTGTTTTTCTTGGATTTGCATCATCTTTCACTGTGGTTACCAAAGATAAATAGGGGTATCTTAAAAGAAATGGTTTTTTATTGGCCCTATTATCCGGTGTTTTTTATTTTTACAAGGATGTGACGGTCAAACATGAAGGACATGTATCCCAAAAATGGCAGGGTCATTCTCCATGTAGACATGAATAGTTTCTATGCTTCAGTTGAAATGTCATATGATGTTTCATTGAAAGGCAAACCGCTTGCGATTGCAGGCAATGTTGAAGAGAGAAGAGGCATAATCGTCACCTGCAGCTATGAGGCGAGGAAGTTCGGGGTTAAAACGACCATGCCGATTTGGCAGGCGAAAAAACTATGTCCTCAATTAGTCATTCAGAAACCGAATTTCGAGCGTTATCGAAAGGCATCACTGGCTATTTTCGATGTATTGAGGCAATATACAGAGATGGTTGAACCGGTTTCGATAGATGAGGGGTATCTGGATATTAGTGAATGCGCCGAATTGGGTTCACCTTTAGATATAGCCAATAGCATTCAGGAAAGAATTTTGAATACGATGGATCTCCCTTGCAGCATCGGGATTGCCCCTAATAAATTTTTGGCCAAAACTGCCTCTGATATGAAGAAGCCAATGGGAATCACCATATTAAGGAAAAGGGATATTTCGGAAAAGCTCTGGCCTTTACAAGTGAACGAAATGCATGGAATCGGGGATAAGACCTCGGAAAAGCTTAAAACCATCGGCATAATGACGATCAGGGACCTTGCAATTGCCAATGATAGTCAACTGAAACAGCTTCTTGGGATCAATGGCATCCGTTTGAAAGATAGGGCTAATGGAATTGACCCCAGGATTGTGGATCCCGAAGCGATTTTTGATCATAAAAGCATTGGGAACTCAACAACTCTGCCACATGACTCCACAAATCAAAAAGAACTGATCGGTGTATTGGAAAAGCTTTCTGAGAGGGTAGCCATCCGTTTGAAAAATAAACGCCTGCTTGGTCAAAAAATAGGTGTAACGATCCGTTACAAAGACCGCCGCACTATAACGAGAAGCAGGACGGTTCCTAATCCTGTTTTTGAAAAAAAGGATATCCTGGATGGGGCTACAGATCTCTTTATGAAAAATTGGAATGGGGAAGGGATCAGACTCCTTGGTGTCACTGCCTATGATGTCATAGAGAAAGAGTCAGCCTTCAAACAGCTGGATATTTTCTCCTTTCAAGAGGATGCAGCAAAAGAACCTCTGTATGAAGCGATGGAACACTTGCAAAATAAGTACGGAGAAAATATTATTAAAAAGGGATTACCCTTGAAGAACCGTTCGATTGGAACAGACACTAGCTTCAGCAAAGATTTCTTTGAGCAATCCAGGAGGAATGATCCTTCTTTTGAAAAAGAATAGCGTATAAGCTGTGTAAAGATATAGAGAAGGGAAAGATGATCATGACAAAACAACAGATTGGCGTTATCGGACTAGCGGTAATGGGCAAGAACCTTGCATTTAATATTGAAAGCAGAGGATATTCAATTTCCGTCTATAATCGCTCAGGATCAAAAACGGACGAAATGATGAAGGAAGCGGAAGGTAAAAACGTAACGGCCGCTTACACGCTTGAGGAATTCGTCCATTCTTTGGAAACACCACGCAAAATTTTATTGATGGTTAAAGCTGGTGCTGCAACAGATGCGACAATCGAGCAATTAAAACCGTTACTTGAAAAAGGGGATATCGTTATTGATGGAGGAAATACCTTCTTCAAGGACACTCAGCGCCGTAATGACGAATTAAGCAAGCTTGGCATCCATTTCATCGGTACAGGCGTCTCAGGAGGGGAAGAAGGGGCTCTAACAGGTCCATCCATCATGCCTGGGGGTCAAAAAGAAGCATATGAACTGGTTGCACCGATCTTGAAGGATATTTCAGCTAAGGTCGATGGTGATGCTTGCTGTACGTATATCGGACCGGATGGAGCAGGTCATTATGTGAAAATGGTACATAATGGTATTGAATACGGGGACATGCAGTTGATTTCCGAATCTTATTTCCTTTTGAAAAATCTTCTTGGACTGTCCGCTGAAGAATTCCATGAAGTCTTTACTGAATGGAATGAAGGGGAACTTGATAGTTATCTAATTGAAATTACTGCTGATATTTTCAAAAAATATGATGAAGAAACTGGCAAGCCGATGGTCGATATCATTTTAGATAAAGCGGGCCAAAAAGGAACAGGGAAATGGACAAGTCAAAGTGCGCTTGATCTTGGTGTTCCGCTTCCAATCATTACGGAATCCGTATTCGCCCGGTTTATCTCAGCAATCAAGGACGAGCGTGTTGAAGCGAGTAAAATCCTTCGTGGTCCAAAAGCCGAATCATTTACAGGCGACAAAAAGGCTTTGATTGAAAGTATCCGAAAAGCACTTTATATGAGCAAAATCTGTTCATATGCACAAGGATTTGCACAAATGAAAGCAGCATCAGAAGAAAATGACTGGAACTTGCAATATGGCGAAATCGCGATGATTTTCCGTGGCGGCTGTATCATTCGTGCACAATTCCTTCAAAAAATCAAGGAAGCGTACGATCGTAAAGCGAACTTGAACAACCTGCTTCTTGATCCTTATTTCCAAGGGATTGCCGAAAGCTATCAAGGAGCTCTACGTGAGGTAGTGTCAACGGCAGTGATGAACGGAATTCCGGTTCCTTGCTTGTCATCGGCACTTGCCTATTTCGACAGCTATCGTACAGAAACGCTGCCAGCTAACCTAATTCAAGCCCAACGTGACTATTTTGGAGCTCATACGTATCAACGCATTGATAAAGAAGGAACATTCCATACCGAATGGATGGAAAAATAATAAGTTCAAGCCGGCTAAAAGGGAATTCCCTTTTAAGCCGGCTTTTTTTAAAAAACTATCTCCGATGCTCCACAAGGTCAATGACCCCTAATACAATATGTGCCAAACCGAAACCAAATACCGTATTAGCCACCATTTTGTTTGAGCGCCGGTTCTGCTTCATTGCATAACCAGCAGCTGTCACGGCTGTGCCCAACGCTGTTGGAATTAGTCCTTCACGAATGTCCATTCGATAATCCCCCCACATCGAAGTTAGTGGTGCCATTACTTGCACCTTTTCTAGTGTAACCTCAGCAAGACCTTACCATTCTTTTTCTATAAAGAGTCCAAAAGGTTGGAAAGGGTAAAAATGAACTAGGTGTAAATAGTGTTGGTTTATTTCCTTTTTTATGGAAATGTAGTATGATGTATGTCATTCATCCATCCATCTTTTTAGGTTTAAACACCTGCGGAAAAGGAAATATAAACATTGAAAGCCATGGACGGACCATAGGATACAGTAGGCAGATAAGAGAGAAGGAGCGGATGACTAATGTTCATCATCTGGTTGGCTGTAGCCATTTTTTTATTATTCATTGTCTTAGAACTGGGTGTTTCATTTTGGCTTAATTTAGAAAGAGATGAAGAAATGTCAAAGCCCAAGGAAATGTTTCATATTATCCGGGAGAAATTGGTCAGGAAGAATGTTTCGTGAATGAAGAAGGGGATGCAGAATTCAAATCTGCATCCCTTCTTGATATCCTATCAATCATCATTATTTTCGCTTTTCTTGATTTGCCACCAAATATGTCCATCTTCTGCCAGGAGTTCATCGGATGCAAGTGGACCTGTGGATCCTGCTTCATAATTAGGGAAAGATTCTTCTTTAGTATTTTCCCATGCATCGGAAATGGTATCGACGAACTTCCATGAGAGGGCAACCTCGTCCCAGTGAGTGAAGTTTGTAGCATCTCCGCGCATGCTGTCAAACAATAGCTTTTCATATGCCTCAGGAGAATTTATGTGTTCGATCCCTTTGTTGGATACGGTCAGCTTCATTTGCTTTGTATTGGATGTCGTCCCGGATTTCTTAACATTTAAGTACAGTGTGATACCTTCATCTGGCTGGATATGGATAACGAGAAGATTTGGGTTCAACGTTTCTTCTGTTTTATAATATAGATTCATTGGGATATCTTTGAATTGTACAACGATATTCGTTGATTTGACATCCATTCTCTTACCGGTACGGATATAAAAAGGTACACCGGCCCAACGGAAGTTATCTATCATCAATTTACCCGCAACATAGGTCTCTGTGTTGGATTCGGGATTTACGTTATGTTCATTGCGGTATGCCGGAAGAGCTTGACCGCCTATCGTTCCTTCACCATATTGGCCACGGACGAAGTATTGATTGACTTCGTCCACCTTCATAGGTCGAAGTGAACGCAATGCCCGCACTTTTTCGCTTCTGATCTCTTCGGTTGTCAAAGCGATCGGGGGTTCCATGGCAAGCAAGGCAACCATTTGCAGCAGATGGTTTTGGACCATATCCCTTAGGGCACCGCTAGTTTCATAATAACGCCCACGTTCTTCAACGCCAAGTGTTTCACTTGAAGTAACCTGGATGTTAGATATATATCTGTTATTCCAAAGCGGCTCGAATAGGGCATTTGAAAAACGTATGACCTCAATATTTTGAACCATTTCTTTTCCTAAATAATGATCGATACGGTAGATTTCATCTTCAGCGAATGCAGTTCGAATCTGCTCATTCAATTTTTGAGCAGTTTCGAAACTGTGCCCAAATGGCTTTTCGATGACCAGGCGCTTATATCCAGTCGAATCAGTCAGGCCTTGAGCTTTAATCTGTTCGGCAATCGTTCCGAAAAACTCAGGTGCCATCGCTAAATAGAAGATCCGATTTCCTTCTAAATGGTACTGCCCGTCTAAATTTTCGGCAATGTCTTTTAACTGCAGGTATGATTCCGAGCTAGTTACGTCATGGGAGTGATAATGGAAATGGGAAATGAATTCGTCTACCTTTTCTTCCGCATGTCCAAACTTAAGTATGGAGTCCTTGACACTTGTTTGAAACTCTTCGTTCGTCAATGATCTCCTTGCTACTCCAACGACGGCGAATTTATTGATTTTCTCTTTTTGAAATAGTCGATATATGGAAGGAAACAATTTCCTTTTCGCTAAATCTCCGGTAGCACCAAAAATCATAATCAATGCTGTGGGTTTATTGTTTTCTGTCATGTTAAAACCTCAACTTTCCGTTAAATCTGTCTATAAAGTTGGAATTCCCGATTGTGTACCAATTTCTAATTTTACGTTTAGCTTTCCCTCAAAGCAATCAATTTGCGCATTTTTTTCTCATATTTCATTAAAAGTTTAATGTTGTTTCGGTTTTAATGGGTCATAAATGAAAGAGCACCTTTGATTATGCTATAGTTAAGTCATAAAGTATTTGCAACGGAGGTAGTATCGTGGATTTTGTTTTTTTAGGTACAGGCGCTGGCGTTCCGGCTAAAGCGCGTAATGTGACATCAATCGCTCTTCAATTATTGGAAGAGCGCGGGACGGTTTGGTTATTCGATTGTGGTGAAGCAACACAGCATCAAATTTTAAAAACGGCAGTCAAACCGCGAAAGATTGAAAAAATTTTCATCACCCATTTGCATGGTGATCACATCTTCGGACTCCCTGGGTTTTTAAGCAGCAGATCTTTTCAGGGCGGAGTGGATAAATTGACCGTATATGGCCCGCATGGCATTGATGCATTTATTAAGACGAGCTTACAGGTGAGTGGCACTCATTTAAAATATCCATTGGAAATCATTGAAATAGAGGAAGGCGTAGCATTTGAGGACGAACAATTCACAGTGACGGCCATGGCGCTGGATCATGGCATTTACAGTATCGGTTACCGGATTGTAGAAAAGGATCGCCAGGGAAGCTTGCTCGTCGATCGGCTGCTGCAAGAAGGTGTGAAGCCGGGTCCGCTTTTTAAAGCATTGAAAAATGGACAAACGGTCAGTCTTGATGACGGCCGTATCTTAAATGGGAAGAATTATCTAAGTGCTCCGCAAAAAGGCCGGATCATCACGATTCTGGGTGATACGCGTGTGTGCAGCAATGCTCTCATTCTTGCTGATTCAGCGGACTACCTTGTTCATGAAGCTACATTTTCAGCAGAAGAATCTGAAATGGCATCCGCCTATTATCATTCGACCACCGTTCAGGCTGCAGAAACGGCTTTGAAAGCGGGAGCTAAGCATCTAATCCTTACCCATATCAGCTCACGGTATACTCCAGAGGATTCGGAGAGGTTAAGGAAGGAAAGCGAAGCTATCTTCGCAAACACGATCATGGCTGAAGATCTAATGGCCATTAAAGTTCCTTTATATTCAAAGGAATAGGGTAGCTGAAATCAAAGAGAATGTTTGATATAATTAATCAATTGTTCATTGGATATTTAAAGGAGTGTAAATATGACTGACCAAAGTAACCTACATACTAAAGCAATGGATTTTCTCTTAAAAACAAGCCGGACTTTTTTCATTCCAATCAGCTATCTTCCGAAGGGATTACAGGAGGCAATTGGAGCTGCATACCTTTGCATGCGCGCCATCGATGAGATCGAAGACCACCCCGATCTGCCTGCAGATACTAAGGTTACCCTGTTACATGCTCTAAGCGAGCTGCTTGGGGCGGATCATAGGGAAGAAGAACTTCAATCGTTATTTGAACCATATAAGGATTTTCTGCCCGAAGTGACCCTGCTTCTTTCGGACTGGATTCAATTTTGTCCTCCCGGTGCAAAAGCCAAAGTCTTGGAATCGACAAAGGAAATGGCCGAAGGCATGGCAAAATGGGTTACTAAGGACTGGCAAATTCATAATGAAGAAGAGCTCGATGATTACACATATTATGTTGCGGGTTTAGTTGGCGTCATGCTGTCCGATATGTGGAACTGGTACGATGGAACGGAAACGGACCGTGAACTTGCCATCGCATTTGGCCGTGGACTCCAAACGGTCAATATCCTGCGTAACCGTGAGGAGGATGCAGAACGTGGTGTGAACTTTTATCCGGATGGCTGGGGTTTCGATGAGATGCTTGCCCATACGGAACATAATCTTGCATTAGCCGATTCGTACATTGGGGAAATTGAAACGAAAGAGATCATCCAATTCTGTAAAATACCTTTGGAATTGGCAAAAGCCACATTGAAGGCCTTAAAAGAAGGCAAAGAAAAAATTGATCGTGCTACAGTTACCGAAATTGTTAATCAAGTAGTCGAACACTGATATTCCCATTAAGCTGCTGTGAAAGTTATCATACCTTTCACAGCAGCTTTTTTTGATGTTTTACATTAAAAACTCGAAAAATTCTAAAAAGTTAAAAAACATATTGGATAATTGGGACTAAACGATTATAATTTAGGACATAAAAGCGAAAATGCTGGCTTCGTTAGAAAGACATAGTCTTAAATAAGAAAAAAGGCGGGGGAAAATATGAAAAAGAAATTATATTCAACTGCAGTTATGACATTGGTCGCAGGGTTATTATTGGCTGGGTGTGGAAATGACAAGGAAAAAGATGCGGCGAAGGATGAAGGCGGAAAGGATACCTTCAACATTGGGGTATCACAATTCGTACAGCATGATTCCCTGGATCAGGCATATAAAGGATTCCAGGCGGCATTGAAGGATAGCGACATCAATGCCAAATATGATCTTCAAATTGCACAGGGTGACCAAAATAACAGTCAAACGATCGCCAATAACTTTGTTGGGGATAAAGTGGATTTGATTTTTGCGAATTCCACTCCTAGTGCCCTAAGCGCTTTAAATGCGACCAAGGATATTCCAATCGTTTTTACATCGGTTACCGATCCTGTTGCGGCGGAGCTTGTTACATCTTTGGATAAGCCAGGCGGAAATGTGACGGGTACGACGGATTCCCATCCTGAAGCAATTGCCAAGTCAATGAAATTCATAGCAGATGAACTTGGCGCCAAGACAATTGGAACCGTTTATAATACAGGGGAGCAAAATTCCGTCGTCCAAATAAAAAATGTGAAAGCGGAAGCGAAAAAAGCGGGATTGAAAGTTGTGGAGGCATCTGTCTCAACTTCTGCAGATGTTAAACAGGCAGCGGAATCATTAATCGGAAAAGCGGATGCTTTCTATATCTTTACTGATAATACAGTTGTTTCGGCACTGGAATCGGTCATTTCTGTGGCAGATGATAAAGATATCCCTTTGTTTGTTGGCGAGCTGGATTCCGTGAATGCAGGTGGTTTTGCAGCCTATGGCTTCAGTTACTATGATATTGGTTATGAAGCGGGGCAAAAAGCGGTTGAAATCCTGAAGGATGGCAAAAAACCCGGAGATATCCCGGTTCAATATCCACAAAAACTAAAATTGGTCATCAATGAAAAGGCAGCAAAAGATATGGGTGTTGAAATAAAAGAAGAATGGAAAGCAGATGCTGAGTTTGTAAAATAAACTCTGCTTTTGTTCGGGGAAGGAAGAAAAATATGTTCTGAGCCTTATTCAACTCTTTTGAGTCGGGAATGATTTATGCGATCATGGCACTCGGTGTCTATTTAACATTCAGGATTCTCGACTTCCCGGATATGACAGTGGAAGGCAGTTTTGTGACAGGGGCCTCTGTTGCCGCCATTATGATCGTTAACGGTTTCTCGCCGATCATAGCCACGTTGAGTGCAATGGTTGCCGGGTTCATTGCTGGCACAATAACGGGTTTCCTTCATACGAAAGGGAAAATCAATCCACTCCTTGCAGGTATCTTAATGATGATCGCACTTTACTCCATCAACCTAAGGATCATGGGTGCATCCAACATTCCGTTGCTTTCCCAAACAACCATCATCACGAATATTCAGGATGCCTGGGCTGACACAGGGGTGGATAATGTGTTGAATGGTCTTTTAACGATCGTGGGCCTCGGTGATAGCCTGCCCAAAACGTGGGCCATACTAATTGTTATGTTGATTGTGGCTTTAATCATTCAAGCTGGAATGTCAGCTTTTTTAAAAACGGAAATCGGTCTTGCTTTACGTGCGACGGGTGATAATGAAGCAATGGTCAAGAGTTTTTCCGCCCATACAGGAAACATGAAAATCCTGGGACTTGCAATCGGAAATGCACTTGTGGCTTTCTCGGGATCCTTGGTTGCCCAATATAACGGGTTTAGCGATATTGGCATGGGGATTGGAATCATCGTCATCGGATTGGCATCCGTTATAATTGGCGAAGCATTATTTGGCTCAAAAACGATTGCACGTGCGACACTTGCGGTCATTGGAGGAGCGATCATTTACCGAATCGTCGTAACTTTGGCACTCCGGGTAGATTTCCTTGATACAGGTGATGTTAAATTAATTACGGCACTTATTGTGGTCGGGGCACTTGTCATTCCGAAAATTACCGATAAACAAAAGGAAAAAAGCCGAAAGAAAAGGCGGCTCAAAGAAATACAGATGCGCCATGGTGGGACTTCATCGAAAGGGGGAGAAGGATATGCTTCAGTTAAATCAGATTTATAAGGTCTTCAATGAAGGGACACCAGATGAAAAGCTAGCCCTTGGGAATCTTGAACTGCAGATGACTAAAGGCGAATTTGTAACAGTCATCGGGAGTAATGGAGCAGGTAAATCGACGCTGATGAACATGATATCCGGCAAGATTCTCCCTGATGCCGGTGAAGTCATCATTGATGGGGAAAACGTATCGGCCATTGAGGAACATGCCCGTGCTAAAATGATTGGCCGCGTTTTTCAGGATCCGATGCTGGGGACGGCACCACATATGACGATTGAAGAAAATATGGCGATTGCATATGGCAGAACCAACAGAAGAGGTTTGGGCTTCGGGGTGACCAAAAAACGGAAAGAGCTTTTTAAAGAATGTTTGGGTACCCTTCATTTAGGCTTGGAAAATCGGATGACTGCAAAAGTGGGGTTATTATCAGGTGGGGAGCGCCAGGCACTTTCATTGCTGATGGCGACCTTCACCGATCCTAAAATCCTGCTTCTTGATGAACATACAGCAGCACTCGATCCTTCCAGGGCAGAGCTTGTGACAAATCTGACGAAGGAAATCGTTGAAAAGAACCAGTTAACGACGTTGATGGTGACCCATAATATGCAGCAGGCCATCGATCTTGGAAATTCCTTGATCATGATGGATAAGGGACAGATCATTTTTGAAGCTAGAGGCGCTGAAAAGCAGAAGCTAACCGTTGAAAAACTGCTTAACGAATTCCAGCGCATCAAAGGCGAAAAAATGCTCAATGACCGTGCAGTGTTGATTTAAGATGATGAAAAGGCCCGACCCAAGTGAGATAAATCTTGGGTCCTGGCCTTTTTATTTTTGGGGTAATTAATCAGATCAGGTCTCTATTTACTGCACGAATGTCGAAGAAGTACTTGAGCCTAGGAAAAATGGTTATGGTGGGGTGCTCATTAACGATCTTGAATATAATCGATGTTAATCGCTGTCGGCTGTGCTCCATGATGAACTATCATTCCTTCTGTTATTTCCAAAAATCATTTTTATGAATGGCCTTTTCTTCGTCTTTTTAGTGGCAGCAGCTTCTTCAGCCGCGAGGAAATAATCAAATGGCTGGACAATTGGTGTTTCTAACGCTTCGATACGAGCTTCGAGCTTTTTAACAAGCTTGTGCATTTCTTCCATTTCACTTCTGTGCTGTAAAAGTTGATAGGATACAACATCGTCCGCTTTTGTTTTCAGTCCATTTTCAAGCCTGACGACTCGTTCTATCAGTTGATCATGTTCTTTATTCGTTTCGGAGTGTTTCTGGCCGGTTGCTTTTCTAATCTTTTTCTCTGATATACTGACCTTTTGGAGAATGATGCCCTCGTTCAGCTGATCTTGGATTTTTCTCAATAATGCAATGTCTTCATCTGAAAACTGATAGTGGCCAAGCTGATTCCGTTCTACCTCCATGTTCAATTGGGTGACCCAGCGTTGAAT
>NZ_JAOPHO010000042.1:0-36076 GCF_033141925.1 Peribacillus sp. CSMR9 | reverse complement strand
GAAAATCAACGGCCAAATTGTACAACTCATAAAAAATAGACAAACTCGATTTTCATCGAGTTTGTCTACAGTCTGAGCCCTTCTCTTATGAGAAGGGCTTGCTTTAATTTTGACTAAATGCCGTTTGCATCCTTTACATTCCAGTCAGCACTGTTACGATTTTCACAGCCTGGATCCGCCTTCCTTCACTTGCTTGGTATATACTTTGACATTACCTCTGAAGCCTTGACTCCATTTGCCTCGGAGAACAGATAGAACGATTTCCTCTTTGTTTCCTCAATCCTCTGGATCAGTTTCGTTTTTAAAAAAGATGTCCGGTGCAGCTGGTTTTCAAAAGAACTGCATGATACTTCTATATCGATGGTTTGTCTATTCCTGAATGTGATGGTTGTATGTTTGGAATCCAGGCGATCATAGGATACCACATGCTCATGTGATAACCAGATGCATTGAGGACGCAACGGAGATGTAGTTGGAAAGAAGAAGATCGAACTGGTCGGATCAATTGCAATCGGTGCTTTATGTGTGATGTTTATGAGCTGTTTCGTGCCTTGTTTGCGTCCTTCATAACTTGATCCGAAAAACTCACAGCTTTTCTTTACTATTTCCAAAGGTTTAAACGGGGAGATGAACTCGTCCTCCATTTCAACGATACGGGCATATATTTTACTTCCATAATTAATTGGTGAAACCATTAGTGTATAGGGCGTGATTTCATATTCCTCGATGATTCCCTGACTGTTTTCCTTCATTTTCAATCCACCTCTTCCTCATTGCATTAAAAAGTAAAACTATAAACACCATTTTACTTTACCAAACCTTATACTCTTAATCGCTTGTACCCTTCCATTCCCGATTGTATAAAAAGGTGAAGGGAGATAGTAAATATATGCTAAATTCCTCACTATAATAGCACAACCTGTAAAGATAAAAAGCAAGTTCACAAAAAATTAAAAATTCTTTTAAAAAGTGGTGATTTCGTCATCTAAACGACACATTCTCTATTAAGTTTAAATTTTTTTGAATTTTCAGTTGATTTTATCCATTCAAATCCATATACTAATAAAAAGGGTCAGGGGTGGTAACTTTGAAAAATGAAAAATCTTATTCAGAGTCAGTGAAGTCCTTATCAATGAGCGAAATGAAAAACGATGCTGTGGTTCAGGAAATGTTAATTGATATGATTATTCTGGAATCCGTCCTTACTACCAAAAAGAATATCCTTGCGAAACAGATTGATGAAGCCCTGGATATGAAAAACAAACCTTTATTCCTAAAACTAAGTTCTGAAATGAACGTTTTACTGAAACAGTTTGGAAATTAAAATGAATGACTAAAAAACAGCCTGATAATCAAAACAGCCTCCCATAAAGTGGGAGGCTTCTCTATTTATTATCACTCTTTATGAAACATCCCCATGACCTCGGCTGTTTCCGTTATATTGACAAAAGCATTGGGATCCACTTCTTTTATCATCGCTTTTACATCGGTTAATTGATAACGGGTAATGACTGTCATCATTACTTTACTCTTTTCTCCAGAGTATGCACCTTCACCATCCATGACTGTAATTCCTCGATATAGGTTGGTCAGGAGCTTCGTTTTCATTTCGTCACTCTTTTTCGTAACGATCATTAATGTTAATTTAATGTGATTGGAATGAATCGTATCAATCACCTTTCCTGCTGCATATATGGAAATCAGCGTATATAATGCGGCATCCCAACCAAAGATGAAGCCTGAGATAACCACCACTACTGCATTCATCACCGAAAGCAATGTACCAAGTGGAAAGTCGCTCTTCTTAGCCAAAAGCATGGCAATGATATCAAAACCGCCGGAAGATCCTGAAGCGCGAAAGATGATGCCTATGCCGAATCCCGATATGATTCCGCCAAATAAAGAAGACAAAATCGGTTCAGTGGATATTCCATGAACCGGAATGAGATATAAACTGACTGATATCACGACAACTGAAAATATCGTATAGGTGATAAAGCGTCTTCCTAATTTCAGGTATCCAAGAATTAACAATGGCAGGTTCAATAGAAAATTCAATATCCCTGTGTTGACTGGGGTAATGATTCCGAACATAATCGCAAGTCCACTAAGTCCGCTGCTTAAAATTAAATGAGGTATCAAAAATAAGTTGTAGGCTACTGCAACAAGCACTGAGCCTATAGTGATGCAAAGTACATTATACATATCTGATCTCCTTAAAGCGAACCGGGAATTTAATTTATTATATTAGAGAATCTAAGATTTTTAAAAATAATAGTTTTTTCTGAAAACGACATTTAAACTTCCACTTTCCTGATATTAGGAAAAAAAAAAGCCAGCTGATTTTCAGCTGGCTTTCAATCACCCTTTGTATCTGCATTTTCAACCGTGGAAATCCGCTCGAGCATGGTTGGATGGGAATACCGCAGCCACTTTACCAGGATTGGCGGATTGACCTGGCTCAAACCCGACCTCGTGAGTTCCTGGAAGGTGGTGATTGCTGATTCTTTATCCCCGGTCATTTCAATGGCATAACGGTCAGCCCTCGTTTCTTGATATCTGGAAACATAATTGGACAGCGGACTGGCAGCGAACAGCAGCACAGACGTTATTAAAAGAAATAATGGAAGAGAAGAAATGTTATCAACCGTACGTACCTTTAACAGGTGGCCCCAGCGCCTTATGATATAATTCATGATTTTCGATGTCAGCCATAGACCGATTAAAGTCATTCCTATATAACCTGCAATCCCTATATAAATATGCTTTTCGACATAATGGGCCATTTCATGTGCCATGATGAAAAGGATTTCATCTTCCTTTAGCTTGTTCAGGGTCGTATCCCAAAGGACTATCCTAGAGTTGGAACCTATACCGTTCACGTATGCGTTCAAGGCATTTGTCTTTTCCGCCATATTTACTTCAAATACGTGTTCAGCCGGAATTTCAGCCTGTGAGGCAAGTGCCAATATTTCCGTTTCCAGCTCTTTATTTTTGAGCGGATAGAATTCATTATACAGCGGATCAATCAATACAGGCTGAACAAACATCAAGAACAAGGTAAATGGAATGGACAACATCCAAGCATAAAGCCACCACCTCTTCACACTTTTCTTCATTAACCAATATAAGACGGAAACGATGATAAACATCATCCCAAAATTCACCCAGAATTCGATGACTCCATCCTTCATCCACGAGGTGAAACTTTGTGTACTGATATGGTAACTTTTACTTATCCGATAACCAATGAAGCGGATTGGAAATAGTGCCAGGTAAGAAATCACAGAAAGCCAGAATAAGTAAATGCCCGTTTGGATCACTTTCCGTTTCGAGACCGCCAAAGACGACTTTTCAAAAACTTTTGAAAAGCCAAATAATAAAATAAAGAAATACAGCAGCCATTCATATGGCGTAGAAACGAAAAAAATAAAATTTCGCAGGCCTGAATATTCTTCGCTAAGCTTTAGTTCCCTAGCATTCAAAAATGTTGCAGGGTCTGCTGCAGTACCACGCAATGCTTCGGGAATGGAAGTATCCGCCCCGTAAAAAATATACCAATACATCACTGCTGCATAAAAGATAAATAATAGAATCGCTCTTCCTGCCCATTTTCTAACCATGATGCCCCTCCTTAAACGAATCTCCCTCTTATTAGTTTAATCCAAAATGGACAGGTTAGAACCCCATTTTCCCTTCTATAATTATTTATTCCATAAATGTTCAAACAATCTTGATCATTAAATGCACGTCACGATGATATGGTCTGGAAATACAAGGAGGCGGAACATATAGCTTGTACCAGAGACATTTAAGATAAATGAAGCGGAGGATGGGAGGCATTACAAGGTATAGGTGAAGATATAAAAAGGATCGCAGACCCGTTTGATTTTCTTTTTCGAGATTAAGGCACCGCCTAATTTGTCCATACTGCCGCCACCCATATTTGATTTAAGATGAAAATCGTCTCATCAAAGTCCTTGCGGTGAATATGAATCCGATAAAGAATCAGGGTAGGCCATTTTGAAACAAGCCGATTAACGGAGCGGAGGGCTTTAGTGGTCATCCCTTCATGATGCTATTTTTAAAACTATACAAAAGTGCCATAAGCTCCGGGCGATTCAGTTTTCTGTATACCCTGCACCGTGCCGATGGATAGAAAAAGTTTTTTTGAAATTTGCTAATTCGTTTGGCATTCAGTGAGTAGAATAAGCAGTTCATGCTCGCGTTTGGAAAAAGACCCGAATTTTTCTATTTCCTTGCCCGAAGATATTGGTGATTTTTCACCATCTGCTGCAGCTTCTTCAATAGAAAAGGTTTAAATGAAATAAAATGAAATAAAGATAAAATCAAAATTCAAACTGTAAAAGGCCATCACCCGTTTGCCTTCAGGATGATAGCCTTCTTTTTTGTTCCTCATCAATGAGTGTATCAAGTCTCATGATGCTTTCCTTTGCCCGGAGAAAATCAATCTTGCGGTAATGGTGTTTTCCACCTTCTTCTTCATCTTTTTCGTCGGCCCATTTGACGACCTGCTGAAGCGGTGTTCGAATAATATCATTTGAAGGTAAAAACGAATCGGTGTGAAATAAAATGGCGAGGGAAATGGTCTTTGCCTTTATCGGGTTCTCTCCCAAACGGATTAACAGTTTATGTGCTCGTTCTGCACCTTTAATAGGATGGATATCATTTTGTTTGTACAGATCATAATCCCACTTACCATTGCGATACCAGGTGAAATGGCCCATATCATGCAGAAGTCCTGCTTTAGCCGCAATATCAGGGTCTATCTTATATTCGTTTGCTAGGTGAAACGAATGATAGGCTACCGCAATCGCATGTGCCAGACCTGAACGGTTCAAGTATTTTTGAGCAATGGGATGTGTAAAAACATCTAAAAGCTTTACATCTCTCATCTAAACCCTCCTTACAATTATGTGGAAATTTTTAATGACAATCATAACTCTTTTCGAAACAAGAATCAAGGCTTTAAGCTACCCCGATATATTTTATGCAGCGAGATGCACATTGGTTGTACAAAAAAAGGACCATTGCAAGTTATAGGCAATGATCCTTTTGATTAACCAAATTCAGTTTTGTATTACAAGGGTTTTTAAGGAACGCCGTAAAATTTTACCGGTTGTGTTTTTTGGCAATTCATCCAAAAACTCAATTTTTGCCGGAACCTTATATTTAGCCAAGTGTTCCATGCAATAGGCAAGTAGTTCTTCCTCGGTCAATGCACTGTTTTTCTTTACCACGAAGCAGTGAACAACTTCTCCCTGATTGGGATCCGGCACGCCTATAGCCGCTGCCTCAACTACTTCAGGATGGCCATACAGAGTCTCTTCCACTTCACGTGGATAGACATTATAGCCACCGACGATGATGAGTTCCTTCTTACGGTCTACAATGAAAAGATACCCTTCATCATCCATCCTGGCTAAATCGCCTGTATACAACCAGCCATCTTTCAAGACCGCCGCCGATTCTTCAGGCATTTTATAATACCCCTTCATTACATTCGGACCTTTGACAATCAATTCCCCTACACCATTGATCGGCACTTCTTCCCCAAGCTCATTAACGACTTTGTTTTCCACTCTGAGGATGGAGGTTCCGATGGATCCTGCCTTCCTTGGACGATCCAAAGGATTGAAACAGGTAACAGGAGATGCTTCTGATAAGCCATACCCTTCTGAAACCCTGACATTAAATTTCCGCTCGAATGATTCAAGCAGTGAAACTGGCATGGCGGATCCACCTGATATGCATATCCGCAATGACTCCAAAGCGTCTTCTTTTACATCTGGATATTGGAAAAGAAAATTATACATCGTAGGCACTCCAGCGAAAACGGTTGCATTATATTTTTTGATTTGACTGAATATTTCCTTTGGACTGAATTGCGGGATAATTAAAAGCGTACCTCCACTCAATAATGGGGCATTTACAACTACCGTTAAACTGAAAACATGGAACATTGGCAATGTCGTAATGACACGGTCATTTTCCGTGATTTTTAAATATTCACCAACATCATGTGCATTGGAGAATATATTGGTATGTGTGAGCATGGCCCCCTTTGGTTTTCCCGTTGTCCCGGAAGTATAGAGTATGATTGCCGTATCTTCAGGATCCAGTTCTGGTCCTTTATAGCCTTCATCCCCTTTCTCGACCATTTTTGTAAACGATTTCATTTTTGGGTAGATGTTCAATTTGCTAGTTTCCCCATTTTCCGGCTGTGTTTCACAAATTACATACTTATCTACACTTGAGAGGATCGAGTTCATTTTCTCGAATAAGGGTAAAAGCCTATCTAATGCCACAACGACCTTTACATCGCCGTTATTCAGGATGTATCCAATCTCGTCAGGTGTGTAGATTGGATTTACGGGAATTACGGTCGCCCCTGTACGTAAAACTCCATACAACGAAATAATGAAATGTGGAGAATTGCCTAATACCAGCGCAACATTATCACCTTTTGAAACACCCAGCCTATGTAATTCGTCTGCAAACTTCGAAACGGCTTTATCCAATTCCCCATATGAGGTGGATTGATCCATAAAATAAAAAGCTGGCTTGTCCGCCTTTCTTAAAGCAGTTTGATGAAGCTGTTCAGATAAATTCATCATTCTCCCTCCCCCTGCAAATATAATGAATGAGTAATCATTCATTTTTATTATATTAAAAGAAAATGATTACAGCAACAATTTTATCCAAATTCAAGCAATTACTGTCATAATTAGACACAAAAACCGTCCTACTTAGTCAGGACGGAATTTCAGGCTTAATATATTAGGGCCAATATTTCTTCTTTCGTTACATTGCCAAAATAATGCCGAACATCTATCTCATCTAGTACATTGCTGATAGCTTTCTTTTCATAGCGTGATCCAGTAAGCTTCTGTTCAATATCCGCAACCTCTCCGACCCCGAAGAAGTCACCGTAGATTTTACAATGCTCAATGATTCCCCTGTTAACTTCAAGACGGATATCAACAGATCCCACCGAGAATCTATGCGAGTTTTGTAAGTTGAATTTAGGCGATTTTCCGTAGTTCCACTCCCAGTTTTGATACCTTTCTTCCGAGATTTTGTGAATTTTCTCCCAATCCGCCTCCGTTAAAACATACTCAGTGACCTCACCGCTTTCCTTAAAAATATTTTGCAGCAGGAATGAGCGGAATTCTTCAACAGACATCGGTTCTTTTAAAAAATCAGCGATATTACCGACGCGGCTTCTTATCGATTTAATCCCTTTAGACTCGATTTTATCTTTTTTCACTTTTAAAGCGGATACAATGTTATCCATTTCTGATTGAAACAACAATGTCCCATGACTGAACATTCTGCCCTTCGTTGAAAACATCGCGTTTCCGGAAATTTTCTTTCCTTCAGCCAGGATATCGTTACGTCCGCTTAATTCAGCTTGTATTCCTAGTTTTTCGAGCGTTTCCACGACAGGCTGGGTGAATTTCTTAAAATTATGGAAGCTATCCCCATCATCTCTCGTAATGAAACTGAAATTGAGATTCCCTAAATCATGATAAACCGCTCCACCCCCTGAAAGGCGGCGAACAACTGTAATGCCATTTCCATCTACATAATCGGCATTGATTTCTTCAATCGTATTTTGATTCCTTCCTATGATGATTGAAGGACGATTAATATAGAATAGAAGATAGGTCTCATCTATATTTAAATGTTTAAGCGCATATTCTTCGATGGCCAGATTAATTCTTGGATCCGTAATTCCATTATTATCAATAAAAAGCACAGTTGTTCCTCCTTGTAGACTTCATTCATACCATTAATATTTCATTTATAGTTGGAATTCGAGATTGGTTTTAGCTACAGCTATTTCCCTTTTGAATACCTCGGATGCTTCTTTTTTAAGTTGATTAAGATCCCCATAATGAGGGAGATGAGTTAACAGCAAAAGCTGTACGTCTGCCTTGGCTGCTAGCATGCCAGCTTCTCTAGCCGTCATATGCCCTGCCTTTGAACCATCCATATCGCTGTAAAAGTTACTTTCACATAATAAAACATTTGCGTTTTTAGCGAAATCTGCAAGCTCATCCATATATGAACTGTCACCTGTGTAAACAATCGAATGATTTTCAGCTTCAATCCTCATAGCAAAACATGGTACTGGATGTTTCGTTTTCATGAACGTGAATGTACACGGTCCTATTGTTAAGGGTTCATCAGCAGAGTAGACTATTCCCTTTGTCACGTCTTTATAAGTTAACTTTCCAAATTCGGCTTCGTCTAAATCATGGCCATAAATAGGAATGGTCCTTTTCTCGCTGCCCAATATCTGCTGTATGAGCGCGGCGTGTTGCAGGACACCAACATCCGCTACATGATCCGGATGATAGTGGGATAATACAACTGCACCAAGATCCTCCGACTTCATATGATTTTGCAACTGTGATAGAACACCGCTGCCACAATCAAGCAGAATGCGAAAATCTTCATATTCAAGCAAATAGCCGGAACTTGCCTCATTTTTAGCTGGATATCCGCCCCAGCAGCCAATTACGGTGATTTTCATACTTAGGCACTCCTTTTTTTCTCAATGACTTCCCCATTAATATAAACTATTCTTACCCTTATTTCACCTTTTTCACTTATGTTATAAAACAAACATTGACACATCCACTCTGTTATAATACAATGTGATCATAGAAAAGCGAATAATAAAAATACAGGAGATGATGTTCATGATTCAAAGTAGCATTGAGTTCTTTAAAAACCTGCCTCCGAAACAATGCATGGAATGCGGAAAAAAAATCGAAGAACAGCACGAATGTTATGGAAACCACTGTGATCATTGCCTTTCTGGAGAGTAGTGTATTGTGTTTCACCATCCGCTTCCCAATTAGCAGGATGATCTCATATAAATTCAGTCTCGCAGCTGAAAACCATCCCAAATATAAAGAAGAGATACCGATGATCGGTTTCTCTTCTTTATTTCGATTCATTGCATTTTAAGCCAAAAAAATAGAATTATCACGGAGTGGATAATCCTTTGAATAAATATATTTTAAATAGTTCAGCAATTTCCTCTTTCCCTAATGGGGCATGATTCCTTTCCCAATCAAAAATAAGGGCAAGGTACATCTTTAGCATCAGGAAAGCTGTTATCTCTGGATCACAAGGCTGTATATAGCCCTTATCAATCGCAATTTTAAGTTTTTCCTTAATGTAAGATACAATGGCTTCTTCCATTTCATTTATCATTTCCTGAACGGCCGGAGTACCAATTTCCCGCTCTTCCTGAAGAAGTTTTAAAGATAATTGATGTTCCTGCCTGAACTCCAGGATTCGATAAACAGCCCGATGCAGATTTTCAAAAAAGGATAGTTGTTCATCCAAAGATTGTTCCGCCTCATATTTCATTTCCTCTATCATCCGCTGAACGATTTCTTTAAACAGCTCTTCTTTATTTTTATAAAAGGTATAAATTGTACCTTTCCCCACATTGGCAATTTTAGCGACTTGATCCATCGTCGTTGCCTTATATCCAAAAAGTGAAAACGACTTGGTCGCAGCTTCTAGAATTAATTTTTTACGATCAACAGACATTTCCCACCTCATCTCTGACCAAACGGACAAAACGGTCATTAAGTTCAACAATATCATACCAAAAATATTCAGTCTTTTCAATAAAACTTTTAATTTTCTAGAGAAATAATGGCCATCCTCATTACTGGACAGCCACTTTCCTAAAACAGGTTATAAAATTTCATCACCAGGATACGCTTTTCCAGATGTAGCGTATCTTTCAATTTCATTTAAAAAATATGTAAGGTCATCGCAATCATGGATGAACTGCATATCCCTTATTAACCAATCATTTTTCCTGTAATCTGTTTAAAATGATTGTGGCCAATGCATCGATGAATTCAGGTTTAACATTGGGCATATCCGGCCGGTAGTAACCTGCACCAATATCTTCCGTTACAACCTTACATTCATAATCGTTATCATAAAGGACTTCAAGATGCTCAGCAACAAAACCAACAGGTATATAAATGAAAGCTTTATAACCTTTTGCTTGATGAAGATCTCTGGTTAAGTCCTGTACATCCGGTCCTAACCATGGTTCAGGTGTTTGTCCAGCGCTTTGCCAGCCAACTGCGTAATTGGTAACCCCTGCGCCTTTTGCAATCATGTCTGCAGTTTCTTTCAGTTGATTTGGATATGGATCTCCTAATTGCAATATCTTTTCTGGGAGGCTATGCGCAGACACAATCAAAGCGTAATTATCGCGCTCTTCCGAGGTCATTTTCCCGATTACTTCTTTTAATTGGTCTACCCAATATTGAATGAATTTCGGCTCATCATACCAGCTTTCAACAGAAGTGATGGTCAGGTCACCCAATTTAGCGGCTTCATCCTGAGCACGTCCATTATAAGACTTCACGCTGAATGTTGAAAAGTGCGGTGCCAATACAATACTTACCGCTTCTTTGATACCATCATCATGCATTTGTTTCACTGCGTCTTCAACAAAAGGTTCAATATGTTTCAGTCCTAAATATGCCTTGAATTCAATTTCTTCCTGAACGGAATTCAATTGCTTTTCAAGGGTTTCAGCTTGTGCTGCAGTTATTTTTGCAAGCGGTGATAATCCACCGATCGCTTCATATCTGCCTTTTAGATCAGCAATCAATTCATCGCTTGGTCGTCTCCCATGACGAATATGTGTATAATATCTTTCAATATCCTCTTCAGTGTACGGAGTACCATAAGCCATGACTAGAAGGCCCATTTTTTTTCTTGACATCAAATTACACCTCTTTTAAAGATTTCGTTCTTTTATTGTGCATCCATTTAAGGATTCTTAGCAAATGGTTCGCTCACCTTACTTCATTTTTGATGAATATTCATGAATGAAGGCGGTCAGCCTTTTCAGTGTTTCAGGGTTTACGGAAGGGAAGACCCCATGTCCAAGATTAAAGATGTAGCCATCCTGTTCCATGCCCTGATCCAGGATCCTTTTCGTCCGATCTTCTATAACATCCCACGATGATAATAGCAGGGCAGGATCAAGGTTACCTTGAACCGTTTTCTGTATTCCCATTTGTCTTGCTTCTGTAATTGGAAGTCTCCAATCAAGCCCGACCACATCAATTGGAAGATCATTCCACTCGAGTGCCAAGTGACTCGCACCGACCCCGAACATGATTAGCGGTACATTTTCTTCCCGTAATGAAGAAAAAATACGATTCATGATTGGCTTGATGAATACGCGGTAATCTTCAACGTTCAATGCACCCACCCATGAATCAAAGATTTGGATGGCTTTAACGCCAGCTTTAATTTGTGACTTGACATAGATGATGATCATATCGGCTAACTTATCCATTAAAGCAAACCACGCCACTGGCTCGGAATACATGAAAGCTTTCGTCTTATTGTAGTTTTTGGAAGGGCCGCCTTCAATCATGTATGAAGCAATGGTGAATGGTGCACCGGAAAAACCAATCAAAGGTACCGACAATTGTTCAGTGGTCAATAATTTAATCGTGTCCAACACATATGGGATGTCTTTCTCTGGGTCCAATTCACCTAACTTTTCAACATCTGTCAACGATTGGATCGGATTGGATATGACTGGACCGATTCCCGACTGTATCTCAACATCCACACCAATGGCTGGTAGCGGTGTCATAATATCTTTATATAAAATTGCAGCGTCTACATCATATTGCTCAACTGGCAATCTAGTCACATAAGCGCATAATTCCGGCTGATGAGTAATCTCAAAAAGGGAGTACTTCTCTTTCAATTTACGGTATTCCGGCTGTGAACGGCCAGCCTGGCGCATATACCAAACAGGCACATGATCCGTTTTCTCTCCTCTCGCAGCTTTTAAAAATGTATCATTCGTAATTTCCTTAGACATTAATATCCACCTTTCAAGCAATCACGTTTCTATTTTTATTCATTACTTACATAGAATATCAGAAGGATGTTGAATTTCAAATCGAATCTCCTTAAACTATAGCTTTTTCTATAATAGAAGTATAGCCAACATATTTATTTGTCAGGAAATCGACGTTTTTATAAAAATCTCACCGATTTCCAAGCCTTTTGGTTTGATTGGAAATGGTAAAAGCATTATTCATTGGGTAAAATGGGTATACAGTTACTATATAGAAATTGGAGGGGAATTTATGAATGTATTCATCACTACAGGCACCTACGATTTTTTGAAAATCAAAAAAGATAAGCACCCGAATGAAAAAATATTACTTATGCAAAATTCTGGCACTACAGTCCTTTTACATGAAACATCAGGTAAAACGATCTTCAGCTCGCCACGTAAATATGAAGTAGTGGATGGGAAAGGACACCTTCAAGATCATGGATATGTAGTCATGAACAATATCCCTGTCAGTGAAGAAGGACGGCCGGTATTCGAACATCGTTTTAAAAAAAGGGCCGGTTTCATTGAAAATGAACCAGGTTTCGTCGCCCTCCGTATCCTGAGGCCAATCAACTCTGAAACTTATGTAATCTTAACGATTTGGGAGAAACAAGCTGACTTTATGAGCTGGCAGAAATCCAGTTCCTATCAGGAGGCCCATAACAGCGACACAAAAGCTACTATTACGAATTCCAGTCAGAAGATGTTTTCTGGTGAAGCCTATGTAACGCAGTATACATTGGTGAAGGATCCCCAAGAATAATCTTTTCCTGATCAATAAGAGTCCCATCCTCTCAAGGATGGGACTTTTCGGTTTCAGAGCGTTATTTTGGACGTCCAAATTATGAAAAGAATGTATTAAGCCAATAAACAATCCGACAAATTCCTTCTTTATTTCCGGGGAAATGTAACGGATATATACAAAAATCTCATGTTTTTTTATAAATGCTCCTCCGTCTTACGAACTTATACAAATTAATCAATGTTAAACTGTATGCAGCTCCTAATGCATAACCTGCCAAAATATCAGTTGGAAAATGAACGTTCATGGCGATCCGGCTGATCCCGATTAGCAGAACCAGACAAACGAAACCGATTCCCATTACCCATTTCAATGAGTTACCTTTAACTTCTTTTAGGATAAAATAAGCAACCATACTGAAGAAAATAAGTCCTAACATTGCGTGGCCACTTGGAAAACTGTAGCCACCTGTCTCCAGCAAATGGTTCCCAGGACGCACCCTTTGAGTATGATTTTTTATCCACTCGTTTAAAACATCGCCGCCAGCCATTCCGATAGAAAAGACGGCCATGGGCAAATAATTCTTCTTTATTATCCATAAATACAGGACACATAGTAAGCTTACAATTCCAATGACCTTGGATTTACCAAGATAGGTAATGGACTTGAAGAAAGTGAACGGAATAGTATTCTCACCCACGGCAAAAAGCTCTGCAATATACGTATCGAACGCTAGCGTTTTCTCACTCTGGACTTCATGCATCAAAAAAAAGAATAGCAACAGGCAAAGCAAAACTACAGCCATCCAAGAATATTTAATCATTCATACAACTCTCCTCAAGGTATTTAATTCACTTTGGATTATTCAGAATATGATATACTACTTACAATTAAACCAATCATTGGGAGGTGCAAAATGATACAGCGATTACACGATCTTATAGATGGTTCTTATGAAGAAATGGTTTCAATCAGGCGTTATCTTCACCAACATCCTGAGCTTTCTTTTCAAGAAACCCAAACGGCTGCCTTCATCGCTGAATATTATGAAAAACTTGGAATCGAACATCAGAAAAATGTAGGCGGTAATGGTGTTATTGCTAAGATTACTGGCAGTAAGCCTGGTAAAACGGTAGCAATGCGCGCTGATTTCGACGCCTTACCGATTCAAGATGAAAAAGAAGTTGCCTATAAATCAACCGTATCCGGGGTCATGCATGCGTGCGGACATGATGGCCATACAGCGACTCTCCTGGTTCTTGCAAAAAATCTGAATGCCCTGAAGGATGAGCTCGAAGGCCAATATATATTTATCCACCAGCATGCTGAAGAATATGCTCCAGGGGGCGCCAAACCGATGATTGATGCGGGTTGCCTTGATGGAGTGGATGTAATTTTCGGCACCCATTTATGGGCTACGGTCCCTACTGGAACAGTCCAATACGCTTATGGACCTCTAATGGCTGCTGCTGACCGATTTGAGATCATCATTCAAGGGCAGGGTGGACATGGAGCACAGCCTCATAAAACCCGCGATGCAATCGTAGTCGGCTCTCAGCTAGTCATGGCCCTACAGCAAATCGTAAGCCGCCGCCTTAATCCAATAGATTCTGCAGTCATTACCGTTGGTTCCTTTGTAGCCGATAATGCCTTTAACGTCATTGCAGATAAGGCAAAAATTATCGGGACCGTCCGTACTTTCAAGGAAGATGTCCGTTCATTTATAAGGGAAGAAATAGAGCGGATTGTTAAAGGAACCTGCCTAGCTGCGGACTGCACCTATGAATATCGATACGTTCAAGGCTATCCGGCTGTCATCCCACACGATGAGGAAACTAAATTCATGATTGAAAGCACTGAGTCCATCAAGGAAGTTTTGGTTACAGAGGAAATTGACCCGGATATGACAGGTGAAGATTTTTCTTATTATTTACAAAATGTGAAAGGTACATTCTTCTTTACAGGAGCCAGGCCAAAAAATGAACATACATACCCGCATCATCATCCTTTGTTCGATTTCGATGAAAAAGCGATGCTCATTGCAGCCAAAATATTAGGCACTGCTGCTGTAACCTATCATAATAAGGAACAATCATCCCCAAAGGTGAATGAATCTTTATTGCGGTAATGATAAAGGGACGGGTTTCCCGTCCCTTACTCTTTTAGAAGTCTGATTCGGTAACAATTGACAGCCGTCTCCCCAAGTTGTTCCAACAAATGATGGTTGGCATATGCACCGACAGCTGCCCCAAACCCTGGGACTAGCTGGAACATTTTAATGACATCGATGTGATCGCGATATTCCTGCTGAAATTCTTGCCAGTCTATTTCCGGCCATTTCCCTGAATCCCATTCTTCTATTACCCGTAATGTTTCCAGTTTTTTTCCCTCGCTCGAAAATGCCATCTGAAAGATATGGAGTATGAACAGGCGTTCCTCATATTTATTTGGATCAAAACCATATATACGGGATATTTCGAATAATAACTTCATCTTGATGCTAAGCAGTAATGGGAAATCAGCCAATCCAATTAAAAGCCCTGCCGCTCCGGTTCCCACACCTTCTATAACGGCTGTTTTCCGATAGGCCGTTACAGTTTCCGCAACCCATTCTTCTTTTTGCTGCAAGGATAGAAGCGCTACATTTTTTTCTTTAGACATATATTTCGAACCTGATAATACGGCCTCAATCATCCCTTTAATACTATCAGTAATCATTTTGTGCACTCGTTCTGGAATATAACTATTCATTTTGATTTGCGCCTTTTTGGACATCCGCTCAAGCCTGCCGGATTTCTTGGCTACTTTCTTTTTCCATGATACTAGTTCCGATAATGCATTTTGTCCATATTCATCCATCAATTAACACCTCCATTAAATATGTATATACCCCTTACGAGGCTTTTAGTTTCAATTTTCATTTCTTAAAAGAAAAAGCTGATTTTATGAAAAATCAGCTTCTGATTAAAAGTTTTTAATTTTCTTTGTTGCATAATTTTTAAAACCGAATAAGAATACAAGTCCCATTGCCAGTGCGGCTAAGGCGGACATCCATTCCCCTTTCACTAGCAGGACCAAGCAGAAGATCAGGTCCTCAAATAATAGGAAAAAGGAAATTAGCTTTATGACTGCAGATTCTCTCATTTTTGCTGGCAATGGATAAAGTGAGACCCACACTTTCCACTCATGAGCCTTCCAAACCGGTAGCAATTGCAGGGCTGTCATAAACAGGAACATAAAAGTTACAATTAAATGAGCCCATATGTTAGTGAATACACTTAAAATAACGGAGCCAATGATAGTTAAACGAAAACAAAGTCCCACATAATCATTGGATCGCAACAAAGTACGGGCGTAAAGATAGGTATACGTTGATTTTTCACCATATGGAATGAATGATAAAAGCCAGTCCATCCATTTCCTTCTTACTACCTTCCCTTTCAAATGGGGAACATCAGTAAACATGTTCGCTATTCGATAAAAAGAATTCATCCGCTTATTTTCCAGTTCCACCAGCCGCTCCCACTTCAACACAAAATCTTTAGTTGCGCTCCGGTAATACATGTAAAGCCCTAACAATAATAAAATGGTTATAAGTGCAAACAGTATATTTGCCCTTGAACAGATGAAATAGAGCATTACTCCATTAAGTAAAAAGCGGATTAAGGCGTCCCACTTGCTCACTGATGTATCTTGATATTTCAATACTTGCCAACGCATGGTTAAATTCAAAAACTTCAAAATAAGCAATACAACCAGGATGATTCCAAAGTCTGTACCTCCTGCACCCGTAACCTTACTATACATTGGAATAAATGCAATTAGGACAACCAGAAGGATAAAGCCCTGCATGACCCAACTTAATACCAGAGAATTCTTGAAATAGCTTTTCAACTTCGTTTCAAGCGGAAGTAAGAATACCGTATCAGGTTCTTTCAAAAAAGTATTTATCGGGCTTCTGGTTACAATCATCGATAAAACAAAGGCCATGATCATTTCAGCCGGGAAATCACTTTTTAACGTCTTCACCCAATCGCTGTAATAATAAGCTAAACCACCAAGAACCAATACCATGACAAAAACCAGATGGCCGTTAAAAATGTAGCGAAGATATTTTTGCGTTTCATTTATATAGCCTAAATATCTTTCCTTCCAGAGATTTTGACTATTCATGACCGATTTCTTCTTTCGTCAATTGAACATATAAATCGTCAAGAGTTGCCCCCGGCATGGAAAATTGTTCACGAAGCTGTTCAAGATTGCCATTTGCCCGAATCTCCCCATTATGCAGGATGATGAAAGAATCACAATACCGCTCGGCTGTAGCCAGTATGTGTGTTGACATTAAAATTCCCGCTCCGCTCTCTTTCATTTTCCTCATCAAATCAAGCAGGGATTGAATGCCTAATGGATCAAGACCTACGAAGGGTTCGTCGACGATATATAAAGACGGCTGTACTAAAAAGGCGCACATTATCATGACCTTTTGCTTCATTCCTTTTGAAAAATGCGCCGGAAACCATTTAAGTCTTTTCTCCATATGAAATTCCTTTAACAGAACGTCCATCCTTTCTTTATATGTGGATTCCTCCAAACCATGCGCCATGGCCGTCAGCTTTAAATGCTCCTCAAGTGTAAGCTCATCATACAAGATTGGAGTTTCTGGAACATAAGTGAATTGCTTACGATATGTATCCGGGTCCTGGGCAAGTGTTTTGCCATGAATCGAAACACTTCCGCCTTTCGGCTCCATGAGTCCGATGATATGTTTAATCGTCGTACTTTTCCCAGCCCCGTTGAGCCCGATTAACCCTACTAACTCATTTGGTTGAATGTCAAAGCTAATTCCCTTTAAAACGGGCGTTTTCGTGTAACCGCCAACTAATTGCTTGATTTCCAATAAGGACATATAAACGATCCTTTCTATATAGAGGTTCTTATTTCCATTTTATCAAATTATCCTGCTTTTATATAGTCGAGTGTTCCCGGAACAAAATTTCCATAAATAACTAATTATATTTTTCCTGCTTGGTGGTCATCATAAATAAGGAAGAAGGGGTTAGTCATTACGTGTGATTCACATCATAATGTAAATGAGGTGTCAGTTAAAGACGTATTACACTGAAATACCCAAATGTTTTATTACAAATGATTCACATCATATTGTAAATGAGGTGTCAGTTAAAGACGTATAACTGAATTAAACCAGAAGCTTCATTTAAAAAAATCGTTTCGAGCAAGGAGATGGTTCTCTTGCACGTAAAAGCAGAAAAATCATTCAATAATTATCAATTATGCTTTGTAAGTTGATGAAACTTTAAAGATATAGGAGATGGTTGCTTTGAATGGAAAATCTCTAATCAGATAATAACCATATTTTACTAAAGTGTAGATGAGGTGTTTGTCGCAGAGAATTTATGCTAATGCGAATTTTGAAGCCCCCCCCCCTTTTTCAAACAAGCAGGGTGCAACTTAATGTTGCATCCTGTTTTTATGATTTTTCCTTTTCCCAAGGATTCATGCTATGGTACGATTAACCAAATACATTAACTTCTAAAGGAGCGTTTTTTAATGAGTGATTGCATTTTCTGCAAAATAATCGATGGAGAAATACCAAGTACCAAAGTCTTCGAAAATGAACATGTACTGGCCTTTCTAGATATCAGTCAAGTAACAAAAGGCCATACCCTGGTAATACCTAAAGTACATAAGGAAAATCTATATGAGTTGACACCTGAAATTGCCAAGAATCTTTTTGAGGTGGTACCTGAAATTGCCCGCGCCATGAAACAGGAATTCCAACCTGTAGGCCTGAATCTTTTAAATAATAACGGGGAAGCCGCAGGACAGTCCGTTTTCCATTTTCATATGCATTTAATTCCTCGGCATGGGGAAGGTGACGGCTTTGGGGCTGTTTGGAAAACGAATACACGCGACTATACACCCGATGACCTGAAACAAATCGCTGACTCCATCGCACAGCATATTAAGTGAAATTTACGCTACCTATAAAGGGTTATTATCCACCTCCTAACTATTGGAATATTACAACTTACGTTCAACAATTTCTCTAAAATAGCTCAGTTATACGTGACAAAAAACACCCTAAATAGGTCCTCACTCAAAGTGAAGGACCTATTTATTTCCTCCTCTTCTATTACTTCCTATTTCATTTTTTTTATCTACCTAAAATTCTAAATTTTTCCCCTATTGAATTTAGTTTTCTGGTAGGATATAAATAGATTTAAACACTTTAACACATAGACGTATTAGGAGGAAAAAATTTGAAACGTGCACGCAATTTTAACGCTGGGCCAGCTGCCCTTCCCTTAGAAGTTTTACAAAGAGCCCAAAACGAATGGCTGAATATTGAGGATTCCGGAATGTCCGTCATGGAACTAAGCCATAGAAGTTCGGAATTCGAAAAAATTCATAACCATGCCATTCAATCATTAAAAGACCTTATGGAAATTCCTGAAAATTATGAAGTCCTTCTGCTGCAAGGAGGAGCAAGTCTACAATTTTCCATGATTCCCATGAACATTTTGAATGATGGAAAAAGGGCAGATTATGTCCTTACTGGTTCTTGGTCGGAAAAAGCATTAAAAGAAGCAAAAAAGGTTGGTAAAACGGCAGTAGTAGCTTCATCCAAAGATGAAAAATATACATTCATCCCTAAAGTTGCAGACATCGAATTGAATGATGATGCTGCATATCTTCATATCACAAGCAATAATACGATTTACGGAACACAATGGAAAGAATTCCCGGAAACTGGAAACATTCCTTTAGTAGCTGATATGTCAAGTGATATTCTCAGCAAAAAAATTGATGTTAGTAAATTCGGAATCATATATGCAGGTGCACAAAAGAATTTAGGTCCGTCGGGAATCACAGTCGTTATCATCCGTAAGGATTTAATAACGGATAATGAAAAAATCCCATCCATGATGAACTATTCTATCCATTCGAAAAATGATTCGTTATATAACACTCCTCCGACATTGGCAATTTACTTATTGTCCCTTGTGTTGGATTGGGCAAAAGAACAGGGTGGCGTGGAAAAGATTGCTGAAATCAATGAAGAAAAAGCAAAAGTCATTTACGATGCCATCGACGGCAGCAATGGCTTTTATAAAGGCCATGCCCTATCAGACAGCCGTTCATTCATGAATGTAACCTTCACGCTTCCGTCTGAAGAAGCTGAAGTTCAATTCCTTAAAGAAGTGAAGCAAGCCGGATTCGTAGGACTGAACGGTCACCGTTCTATCGGTGGCTGCAGAGCATCCATCTATAATGCTGTCCCTTTATCCCATTGTCAGGAGCTTGCGGATTTCATGAAGAAATTCCAGGAATCGTATAAAGCTAAGGAAGCTCAAACTCTTTAATTCAAACAAATATAACTTCTAAAAAAATAGGTCTTATGATATACTATTTTAAACTTCTTGCAACAGGCAATAGTGCATTGTTGAAGAAAAGATGTTAGTTGAGATGAGAATAGGAGAGATGAGTAAATGAAAACGAAAACCCTTGTGTCACTGTCCCTATTAATCGGGATTGGGGCTGCCCTGCATTTTATCATTCCTGGATTCTTCCTTGGAATGAAACCGGATATGATGCTGTTGATGATGTTTTTGGCGATCACGCTGTTTCCCGCGAAGAAGAATGTATTCATTGTCGCCTTGGCTGCTGGAGCCATCTCTGCCATGACAACTACATTTCCTGGTGGACAGATTCCAAATATCATAGACAAATTGGCAACAGCCTTTCTGTTTTACCTTTTATTCATCAGTCTTAAGAAATTTTCAACGTCCGTTGTCACGGTTAGTGTCTTGACTGCCGTAGGAACAATAATTTCCGGTGCTGTCTTCCTTGGTTCGGCTTATTATATCGTTTCCCTTCCAGGGCCTTTCGTTGCACTTTTCGGCGCTGTTGTGCTTCCTGCCGTACTGCTAAATACAGTTGCGATGGTCATCATTTATCCAATTGTGAACGGCATCGTAAGAAAATCTAATATACCTATTAATGCTTAAGCAGCAGAATCATCATATTTAAAAAAGCACCGGAATGTCCGGTGCTTTTTTTTCCACTCTTATGAATCTGGAGTCTAATCAGAATCATCCTCCAAGGATCAATGAATCAATATCCACATAAACCAAATCAAAAGCAGTAACCCTCCGGGAAGACCCATAGCGAAGGCTCTAGCCTGGAGCACCCTCTTAGGCGGATAGATGCCAGGAGTTTTTGCTTTTCGTAGAAAATACCCCATTCCGCACAAGCATATCAGGCCTAATAAAAAAATGATTTTCATTATTAACCCACCAGTGCCATCCATGTTCCGACAGCTTGTTTTTACTATCTATATGCTGTTCTTTCCTTTATATGAAGCATTTTTAATAAAGCTTCAAGTTATTTTTAAATATTATATATTTACTATCTAAGTTTAAAAAAATATTTTTGTGATATAAAGATAAAATGGTCTATACTCTTCCATAGGAATGAAAATTATGGTATTTTGATATCAATAGTATTTCTATCCCTATTTATCATAATTTCCAATTGATGCTTTTTTCAGCAGGGATTTAGACCATGTTAAGCGAAAACAATATTATAAAATGAGGTGATCCTAATGAAAGCAAAATCATTACTAATTGGCTTTTTAACCGGAACGGTCGTAGCGGGTGCAGCAACCTTACTTTCTACTCCAAGTTCAGGTAAAGACTTACGGACCCGCATCAAAACGAATACGGAAGAAATTAAGAATACAATTGATGAGTTAAAGGTAAAAATGCTAAATATTAAAGATGACACGATGGAAGCTACACAAATCAGCAAAGAAACGGTAAAAGCCTTCATTTCGGATGTTCAGGTCGTCATCGAGAACTGGAAGCAGGAAATCGAACCCAATAAGAATGAATTATTGAAGAACGTTCAAGAAATTGAAAATTCTTTAAAAGAATTGGAAGGGGTAATCCCTGCTTCCAAAAATTAATACACACAAGCTCGGTTCTCCATTTTTACCAATAAATCACATGGTTTATTACAGTGAAATGGAGAATTCAATTAAAAAAAATAAAATTTTCTAAAAATTTCGCAAATATTTTCTTTATTAATTTTTATTTTATTGTCATAATAAATATACAGAATCTTATAAGTAGGTGAGCCCATAATATGCAGAATAAAAATTATTCTATGAAAGAAGCAATGATTTTTAGTCAACGAATTGCACAATTAAGCAAAGCATTATGGAAATCGATTGAAAAAGATTGGCAGCAATGGATTAAGCCCTATGATTTAAATATCAATGAGCACCATATTCTTTGGATTGCCTACCATCTTAATGGCTCTTCCATTTCAGATGTTGCAAAATTTGGGGTCATGCATGTTTCTACGGCATTTAATTTTTCAAAAAAATTAGAAGAACGCGGGTTTTTAACTTTTTCAAAGAAAGAAAATGACAAAAGGAATACGTATATAGAGATCACCCCAGAAGGTGAAAAGCTTCTACTTGATTTAATGGAGACATATGACCCAAGTAAGAACTCTGCTTTCTCAGGTGCACTTCCACTTCGTGAGCTTTATGGGAAGTTTCCGGATATGATTGAAATGATGGCTGTCATACGTAATATATACGGTGAAGATTTCATGCAAATCTTTGAACGATCCTTCGATAACATTGATCAGGAATTTACTGACGTGGAGGGTAAAATCACAAAAAAAAAGATAGAGAAAGAAACTGAACCAGTTTAATCTCACACTCTATCCATTTCCTTCATGAATGATACATATAAACCTTGTGAGAGGCATGCATCAATGCATTCCTTTATGGTTATTCTTGGATTAACCTTTCTTTCAAATTGATTAAAAAGCGGTCGAAAGTTCATGTAACCTTCCGCTTTTTCTATTTCGTAGCGCTTGCTCAAGATATCACATGTTTCTAATAACTCTTCCGCTTCCTTCTTCGTGAAATTTTTTTCCACAAAAAGAAAGTCCAACTTGGCCTCCGGATTACGTATCATGTTTAATAAAAGCCGTTGATGAAAACGGAGTATTTCTATTTCTTCATTTATATTTTTCATACATCATTAATCCCCAATCAATCATTCAATTTTATCATAAAAGACTTAAAACCAATCAGATTTTCACGTTCAAAAAAAATCAGCCAAATCCATGTCCAAAACCCGGCCTTAAACGTCATTAATATTCATCCACTCTTAAGTGATTATTATCATAAAACTTAATCCAAGAATTCTATTGCTTTTTCCACCCATTCATCGTAATGTATGTAGGTAAATTCAACGGTCTTTGGAGGGCTGATTCTAAATGAATTCGTGGAAAACAATTGACGTGGCAAAACAATATGGGAATTGCCGTCTGATCTTATTTTCAGTTTTTACTATATTGATGTCTTTTGTTCTGATCTATACATTATTAAGTGTCTTTTCATCCCATGTTGTTTTGTATGACGATCAAACAATGGTATTTTTTAGCCTATTGCTCTTATTATATCCTGTTCACAAACTATTACACTATTTACCTTTACGATTTTTATGTAAAAAAGTAAAAACTTCTTGGTCCTTGAAGTGGAAACTTGTGCTTACATGCAGGGTCAATGTGCATTATCCGATTCGAAAGCACCTCTATCTCTTGACCCTTGTGTTACCTTTCTTCATTATGTCTGTCATATTGATTGGTTGTGCCCTTAGTTTTCCACATTACATCCATTATTTCACTATTTTATTATCCCTGCACACTGGATTATGCGTATCGGATTTTATTTATATAAAAAACCTGGTTGGTTCCCCAGGACATTCATTTATCGAAGAACATCTAGAAGGATACGATATACTTATTCAAAAGTGATTCCTTATCTATTCATAAAGATGCCTGATAAGATTTTTAGGTATCTTTTTTCATTATAATTTGGTATCGTATTTATACATGATGTTTTGCAAGGAGGGATTTTAGGTTTTGATCTCGTTCTGGTTTATTATTTTTGCTATTTTGATTCTTTATAATATTAATAGAATGACAAACTCTTTATGCATTCAAAAAGAAATTGCTGAAGACCGGCAGCCTAAAGTATTCAGGATCATTAATGTTTTAATTACTATTATGTTATTATCCTCCTATATTGAAATTTTGTATACGTAGAGATAAGCAACAAATGATGGCCATCATTTGTTACATACATTGGTGATACCCGGCGCATTATCCACATAAAGAAAAAGGGCGAAGCTGTCAGCTTCGCCTTTTGTTCATGAGTTTATAACCAAGAAGCTCCAATGATGACTAACAGGATGAAAAGAACGACAATTAGAGCAAAGCCTCCACCTATTCCTCCAGACATTGATCTTCCTCCCTTCCATTCTTAAGTAATAGCATTTTCATGCACACTCTTATATCCGCCAAAAGGAATCCATTCCTTTCATAGCTTGATAATCAATTCAATCTTTTTTGTAGCGGCTACCCTATCCTATTCAACTCCACGGCAAAAGGAGTGGGCTCTTTCCATTATTAATATTGCGAACTATTAGCAAAAGGATGCTCCTACAATTATTAATAAAATGAATAACACCACTAACAAAGCGAAACCTCCGTTAAATCCATTACTCATTATGCTACCTCCTTTTGGATGTCCTCGATTTATCATATGTAATGGTTCTTTATCTGGGTAGGCGTTCACCCATTTTCCAAAAATTCTTATTCAAACACCAATATATTATTTTTTGTAAACTAACCAGAATATGTTATAGTTAATTTTGTGGAAATACGAAGAATAGCAAACCAGAAACTTAAAACTAGGAGTTGTTTTTATGAAGAAATGGGCATTATCGATTGCTGTTACTGCAGGACTGATCGGACTTACAGCATGCAACAGCGACAAGGAAGCAGTCGTGGAAACTAAAGCGGGAGATATATCTAAAGAAGAACTTTACAATGTAATGAAAGACCGTTATGGTGATGCCGTCCTTCAAGAACTTATTTATGAAAAAGTTCTTTCCGAGAAATATACAGTAACGGATAAGGAAGTAAAAGCTAAAACGGACGAGCTTAAGAAACAAATGGGTGAAAATTTCCAAACTGCCCTGGCCTCTTCCGGATATAAGAGCGAAGATGATCTTAAACGTGCACTTAAAATCGGCATGCTTCAAGAAAAAGCAGCCGTTGCTGATATTAAAGTAAAAGAAGCTGACGTAAAAAAAGCTTATGAAGACTATAAACCACAAATCAAAGCGAGACATATTCTTGTAAAAGACAAAAAAACTGCTGACGAAGTTGAAGCTAAATTGGCCAAAGGCGAAGACTTCGCTAAACTTGCAAAAGAATATTCAACAGACACAGGCACAGCTGAAAAAGGCGGGGAGCTAGGCTGGTTCGGTCAAGGTGAAATGGTTCCTGCATTTGAAGAACAAGCTTACAAAATGAAGAAAAATGAAATCAGCAAACCGATTAAATCCGATTATGGCTACCACATCATCCAACTTCTTGATACAAAAGAAAAGAAACCATATAAAGATATGAAAAAAGATCTTGAGTATAAGTTGAAAGTCGCTCAAATTGACCAAGCTAAAGTTCAAGATATTTTGAATTCAGAAGTCAAAAAAGCTGACGTGAAGATTAAAGATAAAGATCTAAAAGATGCCATCACTTCTGGTGACGCAACTAAAGCTGAAAAATAATTGGATAGTAAAAAGCGACAGGCCATTGGCCTGTCGCTTTTTTTCTTATCATTCAAGCTATGCTCCCTGATTTATATCCTTTTTACGCCTCTCACGCTCTTCTTCCATACGTTCAATGTACTTCTGACCTTCCTTCTCAATCCATGCATCATCTATGAGGCGTTCCTGCCTAGCGGTCCAAATTGACATGACTGCACTGACGATTATTCCAATAAACACGAACCAGATCCAAATTGGCATGTCCATTCCCTCCCAAAAAATCTACTATACATTTAATAGAGGATATGCGTGAACAAAAAAAATATGCTTCTTTCTCCATCGAGAAAGAAGCATATTCATTAAAATGTTGGTTTATAGAATGAACGATTATCGAGCGCAAAGACTCTTTCCGTAAATTCACCCGGTTTCACTTTTTCCAAGGCGCGGTCCATCATATTTATCTTGGCATCCATATTATCAATATAATGTAACACTTCCGCTTCCCTCACCATTGGCGGTTTGGGGCTGCCCCATTCCGCTTTACCATGATGGCTTAATATCAAGTGCTTTAGAATCATGATTTCTTCTGCTTCAATGCCTAATTCCTCTGCAGCTTTACCGACTTCATTTACCATGATGGTGATATGCCCCAACAAGTTCCCTTCGACAGTGTAAACAGTCGACACAGGCCCAGATAGCTCATGTACCTTTCCAAGATCATGCAGGATGACTCCTGCATACAAAAGATCCCTGTTGAGCGAGGGATATAGGGTTGAAATGGCCTTAGCCAGCCCTAACATCGATACCACGTGATAGGCAAGTCCCGACATATACTCATGATGGTTCTTGGTGGCAGCAGGAAACGTCAGGAATTCATTCTGATATTTTTTAATGAGGTGCCTAGTCACCCTTTGGATATTCGGATTCCTCATTTCAAAAATGAATTGAGTGATGGTTTCCATCATTTCTTCTTGACTTAAAGGCGCCGTTTGAATTAAATCGGCTTTCGTGACGCCATCGGCATCTGATGTAAGTCTAATATTACGGATTTTCAATTGGCTGCGTCCCCGATAATTCTGGACTTCCCCCTGGACTTTCACCGTAGCTTCCGCACTGTATGTTTTCTCATCAGCCTCGGAAACATCCCATAGCTTTGCTTCGATTTCCCCGGTTTTATCACACAAAATCAATGTTAAAAACGGCTTTCCATTACTTGCAACCGCTTTTGTACTCGTTTTAATATACATATATATATCTACTACTTCACCAATTCCGTAGTGTATGATCCCATTTCCCATGCGACTGCCCCCGTTCAATTAAATATCAACATTATAACATATCAATCTAGTTAGTGCGTTTAGTTTTCGTTAATAAGTGACAGACAATTGAAAGGAAAAGACTAAGCTGCCGTCACTTTCACCCCACAGGAAAACCAGGCTTGAAATCAAGCCTGGTTTTCCATTCAGATCTATTTCAACAGTTCTTGTTCGGACAATACGCACACTTATCCTGGCCCTCAATTCGGAAATATAAACAGCATGTCACCCGTTTATAAGGATTCATGGACTCCGGAACATTTTTTTCCCCAATGAATCTTTTAAAAGGTGAACGTGTTTCAATATTCAGCCATGTTTCATCTTCAAGCAGCCTTTCAATGTCCCTTCCAACCCGCGTCTTTATATCTGTCTGCTTCAGTAACTCACTATACATCCAGATCGTGTAGCTCCAAATATTTTCCCAAAGTACAAGTCTCGATATTTTAGTAGTTCCGGAAAATGTGCGAATGGCATCCGCTCCAAAGCTGCTTAATATGGAATGTAGGGCAGAAGAGCTTTCCTTTTCCGGAACATTGCTCCACCTGTTAATTTTCAGCAAAAAACCTGGAAGCCAATGTTCATCTTCTGGATCATCCAAAACGCCAATATCCTGAAGTGTGCCTTCCCAGATAAGCCGATGTTTGCTGAACATGTAAAATTGTGCCGTGACAAAAAAAGCATAACGTCTGAACCACATTGAAATTGCTATTCTTGACGTTTCCGCCCCAGACCGGGCTTGTGCATACTCAATTAGCTCATCAACATGATTGAAAGTCTTGGAAACCTTGGCATCATCTCGAAACGATATGCGATATCCTTGCAGCTCTTTTTCAATAGATGGTGAGAGGTTATGCATTGGCCAGCGCTTTCACCTGACTTCGAGCGTAACGGCCTTTACCAAACGGGATGCACATGGGACTGCCGAAAATTGGATCAAAAGAAATTTGACACTCCATGCCGAATACATGCTGCACCAAGTCAGGCGTGATGATATCCTCTGGCCGACCTTGAGCATGTATCGCTCCGTCTTTAAGTGCCACCAGGTTATCCGCATAACGGCAAGCTAAATTCAAATCATGAAGCACCATCACGATCGTTCTGTTCTCAAACTCATTCAACTCGAATAATAAGTCCAAAATCTCGATTTGGTGGGTCATATCAAGATATGTAGTCGGTTCATCCAACAAAATGATGTCCGTATCCTGAGCCAGAGTCATCGCTATCCATGCGCGTTGCTTCTGACCTCCCGATAATTCATCGACTGCACGATCTTTCAATTCAGTCAGGTTCGTTGCTTCAATTGCCTTTTGAACTTTTTCTTCATCCATGGAGCTCCACTGTTTTAACCAACTTTGATAAGGATATCTTCCTTGTTTAACAAGTTGATAGACTGTGAGTCCTTCAGGAGCAACAGGCGACTGCGGAAGGATCGCCATCTTTCTTGCTACATCCTTCGATGACATGGTTGAAATCGCTTTGCCTTCAAGTAAAACTGAGCCGGATTGAGGTTTTAACAAGCGGGCAACCGACCTTAGCAGTGTTGATTTTCCACACCCATTAGCACCGATGAACACGGTGATCTCCCCATCGGGTATTTTTATATTCATATCATTTATAATTAATTTATCACCATAACCGAGCGATAAAGACTGTGTGTTAATAGCTGGTCGCATTAAAATACTCCCCTTTTAGTCTAATAATACCAGTTTAATGAAAATGATTCTCACTGTCAATCTTAAAAAAGAATATATCCAAAATTTCGTGTCCATTCCTCTCAAATGAATCATAAAGTGTCACTCAATTAAAGATATAGCTTTCTTTGGAAACATTAATGTAAAAAAATCCAGTCCATTACCCTATCATTACCACTTGCCTTTAGCTTCCGCACAAACGATTCATTAGTACATGTTCCCCCTTTAGGGCAATCACCTGTTTGAACTTTCAAACTCCATTTAGATAAAAAAAAAACCCTCCATTTGGAGAGCTTTTTAACAGACCAGCAGGCGGTTAGTGCAATGTGCCAGGGATTCATCTCTAATGAAGGTAAATAAAGCCTGATCGATAAAAGGGACTAATCCTTCTGCGATGTTCCAGGCATTGACCTCTATTTGATAAAGGATTTCTGATTTTCCTGTATTGTATAGCTCCTCACTCAGCAAAGCAAGGTCGGGGTCTAACGCGTGGCCCATCTCATGTGTGAGAATCACCCATGTATATTCCTCGAGCCTCTGAAGCGAGCCTAGGGAGCGTTCACACTGAATTTCGATATCTCTCCTATACAAAGTGATCGTATGCCCTTCGGCAGAATATTTTCCCCCAACACATCGTCTATCAGGAAACTCCTTTTCGATGATTAACTCTAGGGAAGAATCATGGTGGCCTATAAACTCATTCATATTCAATGACTTCACTCTCTTTTTTATAGTTTAAATCCCATTATATTTTGGGGATGATCAAATCATTCCTATTTTGGCGCAATACGGGACTGGATAGATGAATTACTTGATTTTCAGTAAAGTGTTCCACTACATGTCGATGACACGTAAAAAAGAAAATTTGCCGCTTTTCCGATACCTTTTTCAATAACTCAAGCGTCCGTTTTGTCCTTTCCTCATCAAAATTGACGAAACTATCATCAATGATGAGAGGGAATGAATCATTTTCAAAAGTGTGATCAGCAAGTGCGAGCCTTAGGGAAACATATATTTGCTCTGCTGTCCCGCGGCTGACCTCTTCAACCCTGAAACTCAAGCCATCACTTCGCTGTACCCAAATTCCTTCTCCCGACTGGTCAAGGATGATTTTCCGGTAGCTTCCATTCGTTAAAAAGGCAAAATGCCGCTCTGCATCGGCGATGACCTTCGGAAGGCGTTCCCTTTTATATCGGTCCAAGGTTTTATTCAATAAGCTTTTGGCTATTGCCAATTTCGCCCATTCCTTCGCTTCTTCGTTAAACGCAGCCCTGTCTTCATAAAAACGATGAAGTAGGTCATCATGAATCCCTGAAGCTTCAAGCTGTTTTATCCTATGCTTCGCATCCGACTGTTTCTCTAATAAAAGTGATTTCACCTTTACAGAATCCTTCCGTTTCCGTTCCAAGTTTTCAAATGTATATGTGGTGATCCCCTGTTTTAGGTAAGTTTGGATTTGATCAGGCAGCATTCTCGATTGTCCAATTTGAATGGTAATCAAATCAAGTTGTTTTTGGAAAGTGATTTTCTTTTCGGACAAGGCGGCGTCATGTCTGAACTCTTCCTCACCCTTTACCTTCGCTATCTCAAAAAGCTGTTCCATTTCCGCATCGAGATAGTCTTTTTCCATCGTCAACTGCTCGATTTCGTTCGCCAAACGACTCCGTTCCTGCATCCATTGCGTTAATTGAACGGAGAATTCAACCGTTTTATTCATTTCCCGTTTCAAAAGGCTAATCGCTTCCCGCCATGTGGCAGGTTCGAAATCAAGGCTGTATGCAAAATGAAATAAAGCCTTCGATTTACCTTCAAACTCTGTATGTAGAAATTGGAACCGCTTGATTGTTTCATATTTTCTGTCAACGGCTTCCTTCCATTTCTCAAGCAGTTCAAATACAAATTCAAGATTGTATTCCATTCCGGGATAAGACATGCCCCAACCGCTTAGAATGTCTCTTACCTCTTTTTCCAATCGGTCCCTGCCAGCTTCCCAAGCGGTATATTCCTGAATCGTCGATTCAAACGCTTCCTCTCTTTCTTCATACTTGAACCTTTCACTTTCAAGCCGCCTTTGGAGACGTCGGTCCAGTTCAAGCAACTGTCCTATCGACTCCCCTTCACTCACTCGATTGGTTTCACTTCCAATTGCAGCCCTTTTCCTTTTCATCTCATCCAATTGCCGGATATACCATGACAATATATCATCACCTTTGAAGAGGGACCTGGAAACCGCAAACAGAACAGCCATGGCTAGAAGTATAATCCCCAACAAAATCTGTTCACTGAAATAACTTCCAATCGCACCTAAACAAAGAAGTACTATTAAACTGCCATTCATGATAAGTGAACGTTTACGGTTATGCGCTCCCTTCTTTCTCTGTAAAGCCAATTGCTTTTCAAGCTCGAGTATTTGTTCATCAAGAATAAGGGATTGTGCTGCTTCAAATTCGATGTTATTCTGCTTGTTGTATAAGGACTCCAGCTCGATTCTTTTTTCATCTGGCAGTAACTGGGCCTTTATCTCCTTCAAGCGGGATTCTGTAGTTTCCAGACTTCCCTTTTGCTGTCCATATTTCTCATCAAGCTGTTTTTTATCATTTTGAAGTTGATGCTTTTCCCTCTCCGTCCTTTTGACCTTTTCCTTCATAAAACTACTGATATCAAGTTTTCTTATTTCATCATCAGAAACATCCAAGAATAATTGCTGCTTCACCTTTTCGATATTCTTTTCTTCCATCAGCCTATCATGTTCCGCTTTTCTTATATCCAGCTCAAGCTTCTCCAGCAATGTTCCTTGATCGATAGCATGCTCAATCTGATCTTTATGTTCCTTGATGAAAGGATTGATTTCGATTTCCGTGAGATTCCCTTCAAGTTTGGCCATCTTATCCGTCAATGCGGCCAGTTGGGCTTTCATGGGCATTCCAACTGCCTGAAACTGTTCAAGTCTTTTTAAACCATCGACAGGAAAACTTACATCCTTGATTTTACTTATTTCGGTTTCAAGGTCCTCCTGTTCTTCAACCAAGGGCTTAATTCGCAGAAAAGTACTCACGTTAACAAGGTTTTCTTCAATCTCTTGAATATCTATCGTGACTTTAGAGAGCTCCTCCTTAAGTTTTGCTTCTTCCTGCAGTAATGCCGTATATGACTGCTGTTCTTCTTCTGATGCTTTTACCTTTTTCTGCAATTCCTTAAGTTCTTTCAACCTCACATTCAGTAAAGGTTTTTGGCCTGATGGCTTGAACCTTAAATCGAGCTCCTTTTGCAATTTCGTTTCGGCTTCAAGAAGTTTATCATTCCCAATAAGCCCAGCTGAAAGCAGATATTTACTCATGGTCCCTTCACTTAGTGTATGTAATCCCTGCAGACCTTGAAGGTCGAAAGAAAAAATGGCTTGGTAATAGTTTTTATCAACGCCATGGAGAATTTCATTCAATTCTTCCTCGCCGCCAACCCTTCCATCTTCGAAGGTCAATTTCACATCACCAGTAGCTTTTCCCTTCACACGCTCAATGACGATTTCCCCATCATTTTTTGTTATGAGACTGAGCCTTCCCCCATATTTGGCATGCATTTTGGGCTCGTAACGCGGTTCGTTTTGAACCTTTGTCGGAAAACCAAACAGCATACTATGAATGAAGGACATGATGGTTGACTTGCCCGATTCATTTTCCCCAAAGAAAACCTGCAGCTGTCCCAATTCAGGAAAACGCTGATTTTCCAGTTTGCCGTAACCATAAACATAGAGGTCTTTAATAATCAAATCCGTTCCTCCTCCCTACATTCATTTATTCGCTTCAAAAACTTGCAAAAGCCATCTTTCCGCTTCATCCAAAAGCTCCCTCTGCTCTTCCGGCTCTATTGAATCAAGAAACCTTCTTGCACCCGGATGAATATAAAGCGGGGCCAGAGCAGCATCCGTATCATCAAATTCAGATGCAAGCATTGATACCTCAGCCATAAAGGGCGATATTCTTTCATTTGACCTAATCATCGGCATGGACTGGATGACTTTGATTTTATACACCCAGATAAACGATTCGCCTTGCTCCTCATCCTGCAAAATCTGGTTTAATTCCTCAAGATATTCCCCGGAAGGGCCTGCTGCGTCACCTGCATCCAGCTTCAATTCCAAAAGAAAGCTTCTCCCATCGAAACCCTTCTGTTCAACTACTTCCTTGCATTGTTTGAACAGGGCATCAAATCCACCTTCCGCGGATATTTCAATTGTTTCGCTTTCCCATATCACCTCAGAGGTCTCAATAAAGGAACGGCGCTTCGTGTCTCCGTCAAATTCGACGAGAAGGCACCCTTTAACGCCAGATTCCTTTCGATTCCTGCCTTGAATATTCCCTGGGTAAATCACCAGCGGATCTTCTGATACTACCTGATGTTTATGAATATGGCCTAATGCCCAGTAATCGAAATCTTTAGCAGCTAGTTCCTTCAATGAAAAAGGGGCGTATGGGCTATGTTCGGAATTGCCTTCCAAATTCCCATGAAGCAGACCTATATGATAATCGGCCCCTTCAGCTTTTATGTAGGTTTCAATCATTCTCTCCCTTACGTGACGACGTGGATAACTGAATCCATAAAGGTGGACAGTCGTCCCATCGATTTTTTCAAACCGTTTCACTTCCGTTTTCCCTGAAAATACGTGGACATTATCCGGCAGCTCCACAGTAGTCCATGAGCCGCTGAGATGATCATGGTTACCATGAATGATATAAGCAGGGATCTGATGCTGCTGGAGTTTTTCCATTTCAGCTCGAAACCGGACCTGTGTCCGGAGACTACGATTTTCCCCATCAAATAGATCCCCCGATAACACGATAAAGTCAACCTGATGGGAAATTGCTTCATTAATGATAGTTTTAAAAGCTTTAAACGGACTGTCCCTTAATTCCTTTAATATAGATGTCGGCATATCCTTCAACCCTGAAAAGGGACTATCCAAATGGAGATCTGCCGCATGAATGAACTTCACACCGCTCAAAGTTATCACCTCGATTTCTTTCAACATTTCACATTTAATTTTAACACGTACAGAACATACTTTCCCATACATTATTATTTTAATCCGGCATTTGGTACCTGGTTATTCCAGTATGGGCAAATTCATTAGGAAAAAGACCGAATGGCGTGAACATTGTTTCATGCACGGCATTCGGTCTTTTCTTTATTTAAAAATATCCATACTTAAATATCGTTCACCATTATCCGGTGCAATGCATAATACTCGTTTGCCACTTCCAAGACGACGGGCTTCCTGCAGGGCAGTCCAAACAGAAGCACCTCCTGAAGGTCCAATCAATATACCTTCCTTTGAAGCCAAATCCTTCATGGTGGAAATCGCATCTTCATCTGCCGCTTGAACGATTTCATCAAATACCTCTGTATTTAAAATATTGGGGATAAAACCAGGGCTCGTACCCACTAACTTATGAGGACCAGGCTTTCCGCCGGAAAGAACTGGGGAACCCTTAGGCTCGACAACGACAACCTTTAACTCCGGCAGATGCTCTTTTAAGGCTTCACCTGTACCGGTTATCGTTCCTCCCGTTCCAGCAGTAGCGACAAACACATCCAGGTTTCCATCCATCTGATCCAAAATCTCGACTGCTGTCGTCACTCTGTGAATATCAGGATTGGCTTGGTTTTCGAATTGCTGCGGAATAAAGCTATTAGGAATCTCTGCGGCAAGTTCCTCTGCTTTACGAATGGCTCCAGGCATCCGCTCTAATGCAGGGGTGAGGACAACTTCCGCTCCGTATGCCTTTAAGATATTGATTCTTTCTTTCGACATATTATCCGGCATGACCATAATGGCACGATACCCCTTTGCAGCGGCATTCATAGCAAGTCCAATTCCTGTATTCCCTGATGTTGGTTCAATGATCGTGGCCCCGGATTGAATGATACCATCCAATTCAGCCTGCCTAATTAAGTTGAAGGCAGCCCGATCTTTTACGCTGCGGCTCGGATTGAAATATTCAAGTTTCACAAATACTTCAGCGTCACCCTCCGCTGTTAAATGATTAATCCTAACAACAGGTGTATCTCCTATCAATTCAGTGATATTATTAACGATTTTTACCGTCATTCAAAAAATCCCCCTTCGATCCATACACTTCCTACCTTTTACTCAGGTTTATTATATCATTTATGATTTTTCATTTTAAGGAGAGAATTCCTCTAGTATAAATAGGTTTTGTTTTCATTCTTTCCAAACTTAAAGGAAGAAACCATTAAATTAGTTCGATATAGTTATTTCCCATCATTTTTCAAGATATTTTGCTACTTATCAATATTCCCTGTCTTAATACATTCCCCACATAACAATAGTCAAAATTGACAGATAATGATAAGATTTTTATAACAGTACCTATCTTTAGAAAATAGACAGAATTATATTTGATAAGGGAGTTTTTGAAAATGAGCAAAATATACAAATTAACCGTTTTTGAACCATCAGGGGAAAAACTATTGGATGAATCATTTACAGCCGAGAATGATGAACAAGCAAAAGAATTGGGACAAAATCTATTGAATGAAAAAAACTATCAAGATCAAACACATCGCTGTACATCACCTTCAGGCGCGCTATTGCTGTTTCATCGCTGATTGAAAGTGGAAGCGCCATCATTTAGTGCGTGATCCAGTTTTCCACATCCTCCTTTTAAACTATATAGAGAAAGGCCGTCACTTTAGGCACTTATTTGCTCAGACTGTAGACAACTTGATCTGACCCAATAAAGTTAGACAAATAGTTTAAGCAGGTTCTAAAACCTGAGTTCGGTATCTATCGGACTCAGGTCTTTTAATTTTACCTTCATTCGTTTGTGGTTATAGTAATGAATATAATCATCTAATTCCTTTTCAAAGTGCTCCATGCTTTCAAACTCTTGGAGATAAAGCCATTCGGATTTTAACAAGCCAAAGAAGTTTTCCATGACTGCGTTATCTAAACAATTTCCCTTACGGGACATGCTTTGTATAATGTGGGAATCTTTTAATGTTTTTTGATACTTCTTCATTTGATAATGCCACCCTTGATCAGATTGGAGGATGACTGTATCTTCTGGTTTTAGGTGTTTAATCGCCTCATCTAACATATCTCCAACAAGTTTATAAACGTGCCGTTTCAAACTAATATCTCTTTTTAAAAATATGATTAAGCTTACTTTAAATAAAAAAATCCGACCAATTGAGGTCGGTTTTTTTTTATAATGTTTTAGCAGTATCCGCCATATCCGCCGCCATATCCGCCGCCGTACCCGCCGGCACAACTACATCCAACAATGATTAAGAGTATAAACAATACGACTATAAAGGCGAAACCTCCACCAAATCCAAAACCGCCACCGCCACAACTATTGCCACAACCTGACATATCTAAACATCTCCTTATTGTTAAGGAAGAACTCAAATGGGTTATATAATCTTATGCCCTAATCTGGAAAAAGTTACTGATTGGCAAGCCTTTTAAATGTGCGATTCTTTACATTATCGTATATTTAAATTTATTAAACTTGAACAAGAAATGCCTAAATTAATGGAGAAGGAGGAATTAATGCATTACAGCTGTCCAACTTTGATTATCGCAGGAGAAAAAGATATCTTTTTCCCAGCCAATCGATTAAACAAAGTAGCAAGAGAAATCATATCCTAAGAACTTCCGCTTCTTCAACCTGAATTTCAAGCTCATTTTCAAT
>NZ_JAOPHO010000041.1:0-36310 GCF_033141925.1 Peribacillus sp. CSMR9 | reverse complement strand
AAGCTAACCACTACTACTGCCTTCATGGTTCGGGACTTTCACCCTATAGATTGCACCCATGCCGGGCGCACAAAAAAGGCCGTTTAACATGTAAGTTAAACGGCCTTCACCTCTAATTATTATTTAGATTTTTTAACCGTTACTTTTGTTGCTTTTCCTGTATTACCAGCTTTATCTTTTGCTGAGACGTATAATGCGGAACCTGCTTTTTTCTTGCTGATTTTAACAGAGAATTTTCCGTTTTTATCAACTTTTGCCGTTCCGATGTTTTTATTGCTATACTTCACGGTTACGGTTGAACCGATTTCCGCTTTTCCAGTTACTTTTGTTGCTTTGTCGTTTACTTCATTCACTTTCGGTGCACCTGGAGCTGTTTTATCTTTAACCGTTACTTTTGCTGCTTTTCCTGTATTGCCCGCTTTGTCTTTTGCAGAGGCATATAATACGGACCCTGCTTTTTTCTTGCTGATTTTAATGGAGAAGTTCCCCTTTTTATCAGCTGTTGCCGTTCCGATGTTTTTATTGTTGTACTTCACGGTTACGATTGAACCGATTTCCGCTTTACCGGTTACTGAGGCAGCTTTATCGCTTACTTCATTCATTTTCGGTGCATCTGGGGCTGTTTTATCTAGAACAGTCACGGCTGCCGCCTTGCTTTCACGTTTTGCCAAGTCTGTAGCTGTGACTGAAAGTTTAGTGCCAGCCTTTTGCTTGCTGATTTTCACTTTGAAATTCCCTTTGCTGTCCGTGTTACCTGAACCAATCACTTTTTTTGCGTTATTTTTGATCGTGATTTTCATGTCCGCTTGTGATTGACCCGTTACATACGTATCTTTGTCACTTAGAGCTTTAACAGTTGGCTTGTTAGGGGTTTCACCCTTATTCACGAATACTTTGATTGAAGATACTGCCAGTTTGGAAGAATCAGAGATATTCACAGTTAGCTGCTGCTCAGCTTTTTGGACCGGAATAGTAACGGTGAACGTTCCGTTAGCTGCCGCCGTACCTTTACCGAGGGATTTCTTCCCGTTTTTCACTTCGATTACCGAACCTTTTTTAGCTGAACCAGTCAGTTTTGTTTGCGTATCCATTACAAGGTTGACTTTTGCTTGTAAATCCACTGTACTAAGTGCACTGTACGCATTCAGCCTTCCATACCCAGAGACTAAATCTTTTCCGACAGGCAGTTCTTCTTCTGGTATTATGATTTCTCCATCTTCTGGTTCATAGTCCTCATAAGGGTCTACATTATCTTCTTCTTCAAAAGCAACATATTCCGATGTCTCATGAAGGATTTCCCTTACTTCATTCACTTTCAGCCCAGGATTTCCGGACAATAACAAGGCTGTAGCTGCCGCAACATGAGGAGTTGCCATTGATGTACCATCCATGTAGGTAACATTCCCATTTAGTACAAGGCTTGGAATTCCTGTCCCTGGAGCGACCATGTCCAATTTCGCGCCATAATTGGAATAATCGGATACTAAATCAAGGGCATTGGTTGCACCGACAGATATCGCGTATTTTGATGATGCAGGATAAGAAAGACCTTCCGTCCCATCATTACCGCTTGCCACGACAACCATTACATTCTTGGCAGCGGCATGTTTCAAGGCATATTCAATCGTCCTGCTATATTCTCCGCCCAAGCTAAGGTTTATGACCTTTGCTCCATGATCCACGGCATATTTAATGCCTAGTGCAACTTTCTCATTGTCTCCAGCTCCTGAAGAATCCAAGACCTTCACAGGCATGATTTTAGCTACTGGATTGATTCCTTGCATGGAATATCCATTATCCGCTTTGGCAGCGATAATTCCGGATACATGTGTACCATGGCCATGGTCATCGATTGCCTTTTCATTCTTATCAATGAAGTTCTTGCCTAAGTCCATGCGAACTGTATCTTTCAAATCCGCCAGTGAATTATCGACACCCGTGTCGATAACCGCTACCAATGTATCTTTTAAATTACGTTTTTTAATTAGGCTTTGCAGTTTTTCGTTATCGATGTCCGCTCCCTTTATGCCCTCTTCGCCACCGGCGTTATTTAATGACCATTGATACGGTGATTGAATGTCGGCTGAAAGTGCTTTGTACGTTTTTACCGGTTCGATATATTCCACTTCAGGAAGTTTTTCGATACTGGATAAAGCTGCTGTACTCATATTAGCTTGATTCTTTAACTCTACAACGTACATATCATCATACAGAACCTCTTGGCGCTTAGGTGCCGATAATGTTCCATATCCTTTTCCGCTTACCTTGGATTGGACAGAGCTTAATGACTTCCCAGGTTTAAGTTTGACGATATATTTGTTCTTTATATTTTTCGAAGCCGGAAGTTTGATTCCTGCTTTGCTTGCGATATCAACGATTCTCTCACCTGCAAGCTTATCAAGATTGATTTTCTTTGCAATGCTGTTCATATCCTTTTTCAATCCAGCTGGAGCGACGCTTGCCGCCTTATTGAATAATGCTTTAATCGCTTCTTGCTGCTTATTGCTAATGACTGCCGTACTGCTTGCTCCATTTTCATTAAGATCCTCAATAAGGGGCTTAATGACGACTAAGTGGTTATAGACCGCTTCCCTGGCCTTTTTATTTCCAGCCAGATGAAGGGCCAGAAATGGGGAAGCCTTATAGTATAAAGAGGAAAGAGAGCGTCCCTCAGATGACTTCGTGAGAACTTCATCTCTAAACACGCGGAGTGTTTTCAACATGGATTCTCCCGTTTTCTTATCGTTTACACTCAATTCAACCGGGCATGCTTCGAGTTCCTCTTCGTCCCCAGAAGATGGCGGCAATGTTACTGAATGGGCATTGATGGAGTATTCAGCTTCATTTTTTGCATCGGGGATGGGATTTCCCTCATCATCCGTTTCGCCGAAATATTCAACTTTAACATAATACGTGCCTTCCCAAGCATATGGGAAATCAATTACAGCTTTTTCATCCGGTTTAGACGAGACAAGATAATTGCTCTCATCTTTTTCTGCTTTTTCTTTATTTTGATATACGGAAATATTCAAGATTTTGTCCGAATTGACTTCGAACTCAGCATGGGAGAATTTTTTTATTTCTTCTTTTGTAGGGGTGATTTGATACCATTGAACATCCGGTTTTTCAAACTTCCCGTCTAAAGTGTCCCCATTTTTAATCGTTTTTACATTTTCAATAGGTGTTGCAGTTGCAGCTTGAGAATTTAGTGGAACCATCAAGCTGATAATCAGTGCAAAAATAAGTACAAACGCCGTAAATCGACTCACATTCTTAAATTTCACAGTTTCCCCTCCAATAATTGGTTAAAAAATTACAGTACTATACCAAACTATCACACTGTAAAATTTTATCAACCAATTTTTTACCTTTTTTATGGCAAATACTTGATATATTGGGCCTTCAAGCCGAAAAATGATTCTCATGTACCAATTAAGCAAGATATTTAGGTTCCAATGCATTACTACCGCTTGTTGATTCCAAAATTTGATAGACTCATCGCAAATAGATTTAAATCGGGGGAAATCCTAACCATGACCTAATTCCTATGTTCAGCCGATGCCCACGCAAAAAAAAGCTGTCCCAGCATTAAAACATGCGGAACAGCCCTCAATCGATTTAGTTAGTTTGCGACGATATTGACTAATTTGCCTGGTACGGCAATAACTTTGCGGATGGTTTTCCCATCGATTTGTTCTTTGATGGAGTTATCCCCCATCGCAATTTCTTCCAGTTTTTCTTTTGTAGTGTCAGTCGGCACCATTAATTTCGCTTTGACTTTTCCATTGATTTGGATGACGATTTCGACTTCGTTATCCACTAACTTCGCTTCGTCGAACGCAGGCCATGTTCCGTATGTGATGCTCTCGGAGTGACCTAGTTTAGACCAAAGCTCCTCGGCGATATGCGGTGCAACTGGTGCAAGCAATTTGACGAAGCCTTCGATATATACCTTAGGAAGCGAATCCGCTTTATAGGCATCATTAATGAATACCATCAATTGTGAAATCGCCGTATTGAATTTCAATTCTTCATAGTTCTCGGTCACTTTTTTAACCGTTTGATGATAGACTTTTTCAAGCTTGCCCGTGTCATCCGTTTCGGTCACCTTATCTGTTATCGTATTGTCTTCGTTGACCAATAAACGCCAGATACGGTCAAGGAATCTGCGGGAGCCGTCCAATCCGTTTGTAGACCAGGCAATCGAAGCATCCAATGGTCCCATGAACATTTCGTACATTCGAAGTGTATCGGCACCATGGCTTTCAACGATATCATCCGGGTTCACGACATTCCCTTTGGATTTACTCATTTTTTCATTATTCTCGCCAAGGATCATTCCTTGGTTAAATAGGTTTTGGAAAGGTTCCTTCGTTGGCACGACACCGATATCGTACAGGAATTTATGCCAGAAACGAGCGTAAAGCAAGTGAAGCACCGCATGCTCAGCGCCGCCAATATAAATGTCGACCGGCATCCATTCTTTTAATTTTTCAGGATCTGCAAGTGCCTCCTTGTTGTCCGGATCGATATAACGAAGGAAGTACCAGCTGCTGCCTGCCCATTGTGGCATGGTGTTTGTCTCACGGCGCCCTTTTCGTCCGTTTTCATCCGTTACGTTCACCCATTCCGTAATGTTTGCAAGAGGTGATTCGCCTGTACCTGAAGGCTTGATGTCTGTCGCTTTCGGTAAAATCAATGGAAGTTCTTCTTCCTTCACTGCAGACATCGTGCCGTCTTCCCAATGTATGATTGGAATCGGTTCACCCCAGTAACGCTGACGGCTGAATAACCAGTCGCGAAGACGGTATGTTATTTTCTTCGTACCGATTTCTTTTTCTTCCAGCCATTTGATCATGGTTGAAATGCCTTCTTCTTTATTCAAGCCATCAAGGAATTCCGAATTCACATGAAGTCCATCGCCTGTATATGCTTCACTTGTCACATCTCCGCCAGCTACGACTTCCTTGATCGGCAATTCGAACTTGACTGCAAATTCATAATCACGCTCATCATGTGCAGGAACGGCCATGATCGCACCTGTTCCGTAGCTGATCAACACGTAATCAGCAATCCAGATCGGCATTTTTTCGCCGTTTACCGGATTAATGGCATAAGCCCCCGTAAACACGCCTGACTTATCCTTTGCCAAGTCTGTTCTTTCCAGGTCGCTTTTATGTTTCACTTCATCTAAATATGCGTCAACTGCTTTCCTTTGATCAGCCGTCGTAATTTTATCGACAAATGGATGTTCAGGTGCCAATACGGCATATGTTGCACCGAATAACGTATCCGGACGAGTCGTGAACACCGTGAATGTATCATCAAAGCCATCGATATTGAATGTAACCTCCGCGCCCTCGGAACGGCCAATCCAGTTACGTTGCATATCCTTGATGTTTTCAGGCCAATCGACATCATTCAAATCGTCGATTAAGCGGTCCGCATAAGCCGTGATTCGAAGCATCCACTGTTTCATCGGGCGGCGCTCAACCGGATGGCCCCCACGCTCACTTTTTCCATCGATGACTTCTTCGTTCGCCAATACCGTGCCAAGGGCTGGACACCAGTTAACGGCCACTTCATCAATATATGCAAGGCCCTTTTCATATAATTTCAAGAAGATCCATTGCGTCCATTTGTAATAGTCAGGGTCTGTCGTGTTAATTTCACGATCCCAGTCATAAGAAAAACCAAGGGCTTTGATTTGGCGGCGGAACGTGTTGATGTTGTGCTCCGTGAATTCAGCTGGATCATTTCCCGTATCGATCGCATATTGCTCTGCCGGAAGTCCAAAAGCGTCCCAGCCGATCGGATGCAAAACATTATACCCCTGCGCCCGTTTCATCCGTGCCAAAATATCGCTGGCCGTATAACCTTCCGGGTGACCCACATGAAGACCGGCCCCTGAAGGATATGGGAACATATCCAGCGCGTAGAATTTGCGTTTGCCGCTTTCTTCACCCGTTTTGAATGTCTTGTTGCCTTCCCAATACTGCTGCCATTTCGTTTCTATGCTTCTATGGTCAAAACTCATATTATTTCCTCCTAATTTCCGTATAAAAAAACAATAAAAAACCCCTCATCCCAAAATAGGGACGAGAGGATTATGTATATCTTCCCGCGGTACCACCCACATTGGCGATAGCTAAAATCCGCCCAGCTTAAAACATCATCCGTAACATGGATTAAAACGCCAGGCATTACTTTTTACCTTCACACCTGGAACTCCAAGGCGAGTTCACGACCATCCCAGGTTGACTTGCACCACCCGTCAACTCTCTTTACTGAAATAAAATCGCTACTGTTCCTCATCATAGTCTTTATGAGAATATTTGATTATATTACATTCTAGTCAATTTTACCGATAATTGCAATAGCCGTACATAAACATTATCGACAGGTTTTTCATTATATATGCGAATTCAAGGAAAAACGTGCAAAAAAAAGGGAGCTATGCATCCATAGCTCCCTTGCTCCTTTAATGTCGCAGTAATATCATTTCATTTTTCAATTCATTCAATTGCTGCCGCATCCGCGAAAGCATATCCCGTTGTTGGGCATTCGAACTGGCATACAATCGTTCCATATCAGTCAAAGCCTCTTCGATATACCTTTGCGAATTTTGAAATTGTTCATCATCATAATGCTCCTGCCGAGAGGCCTCGTTAAATTCAAACTCTGCAAAATGGAGAGCCCCTTCACATTGCTCTAAAAAATGATCGACGGATTGTCTGGTTGCCATTTCAAACCCTCTCCTTCGCGTCTCATTTGGATGACTCAGTATCATCTTGTTTAGTTTGAGCAAATAACGAGCGGATTATCATTTTTTTTGAGGAATCATCCTTTATCCCAAAACTTCTCCCCTTGATGGGAAATGAACCGCTCGATCCATTCGGCAAAGCCCATATGGAGTTTCTCGCCTTCTTCAAAATCATCGATATGGCCTTTTACCATTAAATAATCCTTATCACCTTTTGCGACGGCCTCCCCATCGATCACGATATTATCTTGATAAATGCAGGCCACTTTAAAGCATCCTTCGTAAGAACTTTCATATGTGTAATTAACAATATCATCCAGGCTATACAAATCATTTCCCTGACCAGATTCTACGCTATCGAACAGACGGCATCCATTCGTTATTTTCAAAAACTCTTTATAATCATCGGGCAGAAGCAATCCGGTTTTCTTTTCAAAGGAATGAATTTGTTCATCCGAAGCAGGTGAATTGAAGGTGCAAGTGGCTTTGTATACGAATCCATCCTCATTTACTTCAATCACCTGATTATTTTCGGCTAATTTCTTTTTCATTTGATTAATCGCTTCTTCAACTTGACCGGTCATGTCCATCAGCTCCCGATTGGATATAGTCATTCACTAGAGATACTAGAAAAAGCAGCTAATTGTTTAGCCTTCAAGTATACAGTATACGCTTATTTTTCAAAAAAAGACCTAGCTGCCCGAATGTTGTATAATATATGTTGCGCTTTATTTTTTACTTAGGAGGTTGCTGATTTGAATCAAGCAAACCCGTTTATATATGCAACGGATAACAAACGATATCATACATGGAATTACCACTTGAGAAATCATTTTGGACATAAGGTTTTTAAAGTTGCCCTTGATGGCGGTTTTGACTGTCCGAACCGTGATGGGACAGTCGCACATGGAGGCTGTACCTTCTGCAGTGCCTCAGGCTCGGGTGACTTTGCGGGCAGCAGGGTTGAACCGCTCGACGTCCAGTTCAAGCAAATCAGCGAACGTATGCATCATAAATGGAAAGACGGTAAGTATATGGCCTATTTCCAAGCGTTCACGAATACGCATGCACCCGTGGCAGAGCTTCGCGAGAAATATGAAAGTGTATTGACCCAGGAAGGTGTCGTCGGACTCTCCATTGCAACGCGTCCGGATTGCCTTCCAGATGATGTAGTCGAGTATTTAGCGGAATTGAACGAACGCACTTATCTATGGGTTGAACTTGGTCTTCAAACGGTTCATGAAAAGACCGCGACGATGATCAACCGTGCCCATGACTTCGATTGCTACAAAGAAGGGGTCGATAAACTGCGCAAACACGGCATCCGCGTATGCTCCCATATCATCAATGGCCTTCCTCAGGAAGATTACGACATGATGATGGAAACAGCCCGGGAAGTCGCCAAACTTGATGTGCAGGGCATAAAGATCCATTTACTTCATCTATTAAAAGGGACCCCTATGGTCAAACAATATGAAAAAGGCCTGCTTGAATTCCTTGACCGTGACGATTATGTCAGCCTGGTATGTGATCAACTGGAAATAATCCCTCCGGAAATGATCGTTCACCGCATAACGGGAGACGGCCCAATCGATTTGATGATCGGGCCAATGTGGAGCGTCAATAAATGGGATGTTTTGAATGCCATTGATGCCGAATTGCAACGCCGCAACAGCTGGCAGGGGAAAAATCATCAGACGGAGGTACAATCAGATGAAGCTTGACCGAATTTTGCCATTCGCCAGGATCCTGCTTGAAAAAGCGGTCCAGCCCGGGGATATTACCTTTGATGGCACGATGGGCAACGGTTTTGATACTGTCTTCCTGGCAGGACTAACCGGAGAAAACGGACATGTCTATAGTTTTGACATTCAGAAAGAAGCACTCCAAATCACAGCGGCCAAACTGATGTCCGAGAATTTACAGGAACACTGCACCCTCATTCACGATGGGCATGAACAACTCAGCAAATACATCAGAAAAGAACATTCCGGAAAGATCACAGGTGCCATATTCAACCTAGGCTACCTTCCTGGCGGTGACAAATCAATCATCACCCAAGCAGATACGACGATATCAGCTATTGAACAGCTGTTCGAGATGCTTGCACCTGAAGGCATCATCATCCTCGTCATTTACCATGGACATCCAGGAGGATCGGCTGAACGGGATGCATTGATGGATTATGTACAGAACTTCCCTCAACAAAAAGCGCATATCCTGAAATACGGCTTCATCAACCAAGCCAACAATCCGCCATTCATTGTAGCGATTGAAAAGAGATGATCGCTCCTGACACCGTTCTTTCGGAACGGTGTTTTTTCATTCGAAGGAAATGGCTACCCCTCAAATGATCGGCAGCAAATTTCCAATCATAACTTTTTGAATTTTTCGTCTATAATAATTATAATTAAAGAAAATAGATAAGAGGGTGTAGAAAAAATGGAACAGTTGCCTATTTCATTACTGACCGATATATTGACAGAAAGAATCAAAAGGGATTCGAGTGAAGAGTACGGGAGTTTTGTCAGATCACTTAATTCATTGACAGAAAAACAAAAAAACATGGAAGACCTCAAACAACTTGAAAATCATTTTGATAAGTTCCTGCCACAGCTCGATTTAGTGATTTCCACACAAAACCATGAAGAAATCATGAATATGAAAGCGACGCTTTTAGATTTATTCGCTAATGACTTGAGCTTTAAATCCATCTATCTCCTATCCACCGCCTTATCCAATAAAAATGAACTTACACATTTGAGCCAATTTATGTATCCGGTTCCTTTTTGGGCACCGGTCATCAAATCGTACGAATTGCTTACAAACGCAGGTTGATCCATTTCAAATAAAAAAAGCTGCTGAATGTCTCAATTCAGCAGCTTTTTCAATTATTCCGCAGGATTTACCGATCAAACGACATACCCTAATATCTTTAAACGATTTTCAACAAAACTCAGCGCATATTGGAATACATCATCACGCTCCGGTTCGTTGAAGATTTCATGATAAAGCTTCGGCCATTCCTTATATTGCTTTTCACTGGCCAGGTTATAATTAAACCACTCACGAACCGCCTTCTTATTCACGATTCGGTCATCTCCGCCCTGCATGACCAAAAGCGGCACATCCTGAAATTCGGGAATCTCTTCAAAAGCATCCTTCATCGCCTGTGCAAGCTCGCGATACCAGCGAATCGAAACCTTCGTGATATATAATGTATCGTTTCTATCGGATTCACGAATTTCCGCACTTCTCGTTGCCATTTCAGGTGTCAATCCGGATTCTACCCTTAACTGAGGCATCATGATGTTCAAACCATGCGAGATGGTTGTCAGGAACTTCCGCGGCTTCGTCACGAGGCCTAAACATGGAGAAGAAAGAATCACCCCTGCAATGTCCCATTCCTCTTCCTGAAGAAGGCGTATCGAAATCAAACCGCCCATGCTATGTCCAAGTAAAAAGACCGGCAACGAATATTCGTAAGCCTCTTCTATCCAGCTTTTCACTTCGTCTAAATATTCATCAAAGGAATCGATATGTCCCCGGTAGGCGCGAGTTGTCATACCCTGCCCAGGAAGGTCGCCCATGACGACATGGTATCCAGCTGAAAGCCACATTTGTGTTAACCACTTATAACGGCCGTGATGTTCCATCGCCCCATGAATGATGACAATGACGCCTTTTGCGTCTCCTTCTGTCTCCCATTTCCACATTCGAAATCCCCCTTTCACTTTTCACTTGTTGTATACGATCCATTATAGTTAAAATAATATATATAAATTATAACCATATTCGTGATTTTCGCCAAAAAAGAAACCTAACAAGTTGTACATTTATATTATAAATAGCCAAGTGTATTTGCATACGGTATATTAAAATAATACATAAAAACATTCACTTCGGAAAGGAAATGATTGAAAATGATTATTTATCCGTTTAAAGGTAAAGAACCTGATATCGCTGAAAGCGCTTATATTGCTGAAAACGCTGTCGTGACAGGTGATGTGAAAATTGGTGAAGAATCGTCAATTTGGTTCAATTCCGTCATACGCGGCGATGTATCCCCAACCATCATTGGGAACAAAGTCAGTATACAGGATAACAGCGTTCTGCACCAAAGCCCAAATAATCCATTGATCATCGAGGATGAAGTAACCATTGGCCATCAGGTCACTTTACATAGCTGTAAAATCCGAAAAGGAGCTTTGATCGGCATGGGCTCGATTGTGCTTGATGCAGCGGAAATCGGCGAAGGGGCTTTTATAGGTGCAGGCAGTCTCGTTCCCCAAGGCAAAGTCATTCCACCGAACATGTTGGCATTCGGACGCCCAGCTAAGGTCATTCGTGAAATCAACGAAGAAGACCGTCAGGATATGGAACGTATCGTACGCGAATATGCTGAAAAAGGGCAATACTACAAAACGGCAGAACGTATAAAATAAACTGAATATAGCGGGAACTTATAGGTACGCACCAAACTTACGAACTCACGAGTATATGAGCCAAATTCACGAGTAAATGAACCAATCTCACGAGTATTCGCACTAATCTCACGAGTAAACGAGCCAAACTCACGAGTATTCGCACTAAACTCACGAGTATTCGCACTAAACTCACGAGTATTCGCACCAAACTCACGAGTAAACGAGCCAAACTCACCAGTATTCGCACTAAACTCACGAGTAAACGAGCCAATCTCACGAGTAAACGCCCATTCTCATGAGTATACGCACCAAACTCACGAGTAAACGCACTAATCTCACGAGTATATGCACGTGAGTGGATTTCTATGGGATTTCTTGAATTATTCCCTCTGACGGCAAAATAAATCAATAAAAAAAGGTGTCCGCTATAAGCGGGACACCTTTTCATTTATTGATTATGCTTGTGCTTTTAATGTTTCTGCTTTATCTGTGCGTTCCCATGGAAGATCGACATCTGTACGGCCAAAGTGTCCGTATGCAGCTGTTTGTTTGTAAATCGGGCGACGAAGATCAAGCATTTTGATGATACCGGCTGGACGAAGGTCGAAGTTAGCGCGAACTAGGTCAACAAGGACTTCTTCGCTAACAGTACCAGTTCCGAACGTATCAATCGAGATCGATACAGGCTCTGCCACACCAATTGCGTATGCCAATTGAACTTCCGCTTTGTCAGCAAGGCCAGCTGCCACGATGTTTTTCGCAACGTAACGAGCAGCATATGCCGCAGAACGGTCAACTTTAGTAGCATCCTTACCAGAGAATGCACCGCCGCCGTGACGAGCGTATCCGCCATACGTATCAACGATGATTTTACGTCCAGTAAGACCAGCATCCCCTTGAGGTCCGCCAATTACGAAACGGCCAGTCGGGTTGATGAAGTACTTAGTTTCAGCATCGATCAATTCAGCTGGAACAACTGCTTTGATCACATGTTCTTTTAAATCTGCTTGAATTTGTTCAAGCGTAATTTCTGCATCATGCTGTGTAGAGATAACGATCGTATCTACACGTACAGGACGGTTATTCTCATCATACTCCACAGTTACCTGTGTTTTACCATCAGGGCGTAAGTAAGCAAGCGTTTCATCTTTACGAACTTGAGCCAGGCGGAATGAAAGTTTATGTGCCAATGAGATCGGAAGCGGCATAAGCTCTTCAGTTTCATTACAGGCAAATCCGAACATAAGACCTTGGTCCCCTGCACCGATTGCATCGATTTCTTCCTCTGACATGTTTCCTTCACGAGCTTCCAATGCTTTATCGACGCCAGCTGCGATATCGGCAGACTGCTCATCAATTGAACTTAATACAGCACAAGTTTCAGCATCGAAACCGTATTTCGCACGTGTGTAGCCAATTCCTGCAATCGTATCACGAACGATACGCGGAATATCCACGTAAGCGGATGTTGTAATTTCTCCAGCAACAAGTACAAGACCTGTTGTTACACTTGTTTCGCACGCAACACGTGCATTTGCATCCTTAGCAAGGATAGCATCTAAAATGGAATCTGAAATCTGATCACAAATCTTGTCCGGATGGCCCTCTGTAACAGATTCAGAAGTAAATAGACGTTTCTTTGACATCATATTTCCTCCTTGGAAGTTAGTATGTTGTAGGCATAAGCCTGATTTTTTACGGAACTCGTTTCCCTCATTAGTTTCAACTATAGACACAGAATTACTTATTAAAAACACAAAAACCTTCCCTGGCAAATGAGGAAAGGTTTAAAATTCTGTCTTCTATCCTTTCACTCTTATCGTTCAAGGGTTTTTTACCTTGCTCAGGTTAGCACCATCACCACTATTCCTTGAAGAACCATCGCTTTATTTTCGGCGATCGATCTTGGAGTCAAGTTCAATATGGCAGGTTGCTGGGTTTCAAAGGGCCTGTCCCTCCACCAACTCGGGATAAGAGAATCCGTACAATTTAAGATATTATCGTATCTGGTTGGAATTTGTCAATGCTTTTCTAAAAAAGAACATTTCCCCCAGAATGGCGTTCACGTGAAAATACGTGTTGGTTCAACGTCTTTAAAGGGTTTCCAAGCCGGGGCGAATAGAAATAATGAAAATTGCCATTAATAATAGAACATTGAGAACAAGAATTGGAAAGGCATCATGATTTACCATTCAAAATTAAGATGCTTCCATGAAAGTATATGCGATCATCCTGACTCGGTTCCTTCCCATTTAAATTGATTAATGCGGCCAGTTGAAAATTATCACAAAAAAAAATAAATAGTATAGACTATTTAAATGAATGTGTTATACTAATTGTAATATAAAAACTTAAACAAAGGAAGGTACCTCATATATGAATTCTGTAGATGTTTCTAATGAGTTACACCAATTATTAACAGGAAACAATGTTCAAACTCAACTTTCAGTTCCTCAATTGGTTGAAAAGGTATTGAGCAGAAACGAAGGCGTTTTAACATCAACTGGCGCAGTAAAAGCTGAAACCGGCAAATATACTGGTCGTTCACCTAAAGATAAATATATCGTGGAAGAAGCATCTGTTAAAGATAAAGTCGATTGGGGTTCAGTGAACCGGCCAATTTCCGAAGATGTGTTCAATAAACTATATAATAAAGTAGTTGACTACCTAAAAGCAAAAGAAGAGATTTTTGTTTTCAAAGGTTTCGCTGGTGCAGACGAATCATCACGCCTTCCTATCCAAGTTGTTAATGAATATGCTTGGCATAATCTTTTCGCCCATACTTTGTTCATCCGTCCAAACGAAGAGGAACTAAGAGGTCACGAATCAGAATTCACAATACTTTCGGCACCTAATTTCAAAGCAGATCCAGAAGTGGACGGAACTTCTTCTGAAACTTTCATCATCGTTTCATTTGAACGCCGCACCATCCTTATCGGCGGAACGGAATATGCAGGAGAAATGAAAAAATCGATCTTCTCGATCATGAACTACTTACTTCCAGAGGCTGGAATCCTTCCAATGCATTGCTCTGCTAACGTAGGACGTGAAGGGGACGTCGCTTTATTCTTCGGACTGTCCGGTACAGGTAAAACAACGTTATCCGCAGACACTAATCGTAAACTGATTGGCGATGACGAGCACGGCTGGTCTTCTAACGGTGTATTCAACATCGAAGGCGGCTGCTATGCGAAAACGATCAACCTTTCACGCGAAAAAGAACCACAAATTTTCGATGCGATCCGTTTCGGTGCCGTATTGGAAAACGTAGTTGTTGATCCTGAAACACGTGAAGCGAACTATGATGATAGTTCATTAACAGAAAACACTCGTGCTGCATACCAAATGCAAGCGATCGATAACATCGTGAGCCCAAGTATCGCAGGACACCCAAATACAATCATTTTCTTAACAGCTGATGCTTCAGGCGTACTGCCTCCAATCAGCAAGCTTTCCAAGGAACAGGCAATGTTCCATTTCCTAAGTGGGTACACAAGTAAATTGGCTGGTACTGAAAGAGGAGTAACTTCACCGGAAGCTACATTTTCAACATGTTTCGGTTCACCATTCTTACCGCTTCCCGCTACACGCTATGCTGAAATGCTTGGAGATAAAATTGACGAGCACAACGCAAAAGTATACCTTGTCAACACTGGATGGACTGGCGGTGCATACGGAACTGGCAGCCGTATGAAACTTGCTTACACTCGCGCGATGGTACAAGCGGCACTTGAAGGCGAATTAGCAAATATCGAGACAATTAAAGACGATATCTTTGGTTTGGATATTCCACTTCATGTTCCTGGTGTTCCTGATGAAGTGCTTCAACCAATCAAGACTTGGGAAGATTCTGCTGCATATACACAAGCAGCTACAGCTCTTGCTGCCCAATTCCGTGCAAACTTTAAAAAATTCGGAAGCGTTCCAAGTGAAATCGAAGAACTTGGCGGCCCGACGGCATAATAAATTGTACCAAAAGGACCAAGCCCTTGCTTGGTCCTTTCTTTATAAACTGACTAATCTGAGCAAAAAATCAACCATTACGATCTCACTGCTGTAAAAGCCACATTAGCCTGAAGCGCCAGGCAAACCAAATCTGCTCTTCACATGTCCGCATAGGAAGTCATATTTACAGAACATATAGTATTATCCAATCTATACTTTTGAATTAAAAACAGCCAAGAAACTGTCTCCTATGTTCCAGCTAGTGGCTATCATTCCATTTGTTCAGAAAGCCCGGGGAAAGGTCTCCTGAACCAATCCTATACATCCTGCTGGCCATATAAAAAACGAGGAAGTTCGTCATCATTTTTTCATACTATAAAACCACTCCTCTGCCCGCCCCACCTCCTCCTAACTACTAATATAGACTTCGCTGCAAATAAAAAATTACAGGTTCATCCTATTATTATTTCAAATGATTTTTTAACATGTTGCAAAACTTAAAGGGTGCTGACTGAGTCAACACCCTTTATTCTCTATCTATCCTATCCATTTCCGGCCTTGCAGCAGAATCAGTTGTTTATTAGATAATCATTTTGTTCCTTACTTCTTTCAAATGCTCTGTTTTATATTCGAATACATTGCCTAAGTTGACAATTTGGGTGTTATGTTTATTTGCATCAATGCAATTTCGAGTATCCAAAATTATTTTATGAGCCATCTTATTCGAAAGTTTGTCATAATCCATTTCTTTAAATTCATTATGATCGGTTAAGACAAGAATCAGGTCGGCATCCTTTACAGCGTCTTCGACAGAAACGACTGGCATTTTTCCAGATTGGACATGTGGGTCATGCAAGGATACTTCCACCTGATCCATGCTCATCAGGATATTTACAACATCAATGGCCGGGCTTTCACGGATATCATCTACATTTCCTTTGTAGGCAAGTCCAAAAACCGCTACCTTTGGTTTACGGATACCTTCAAGTAACATCCTGACACAATTGACGATATAATACGGCATAGAAACGTTCGTGTCGCGGGCTAATTTGATGATTCTAGCTGTCTCAGGAGCTTTAGCGACAATGAAATAAGGATCGACCGCGAGACAATGTCCACCTACCCCTGGTCCTGGTTGATGAATATTTACACGTGGATGCTTATTTGCCATTGATATGACATCCAATACATTGATATCCAATTGGAAGCAAACTTTAGCCAACTCATTCGCAAGAGCAATATTCACATCACGGAAGGTATTTTCCATCAACTTGGACATTTCAGCCGTTTTCGCATCCGTACGAATGATTTCCCCTTTAACGAAAGTTTCATAGACAAGGCTTCCTTTGTAGGAGCAGGCTTCTGTAATGCCGCCGACGATTCGGTTATTATGCACCAATTCTTCTAGTATTCTCCCAGGCAAGACACGTTCCGGACAATGTACGAGAAAGATATCTTTCCCGATCGTTAGCCCTGACATCTCAATCAATGGCTTGATATGATCATCCATGCTCCTTGGTGCAATCGTCGATTCAATAATGATGACATTTCCCTTCTGAACAAAAGGAAGAATACTTGAAGTTGCTTGCATAACATAGGTAAGATCACACGATTGGTGTTGATCTTCATTGTTTGGAGTTGGGACCGCAATGATGAAAACATCCGCAGGCTCAGGATTCAAGGCAGCACGAAATCTTTTGGCATCTAGCACTTCATTTAACACTTCTTCTAGTCCAGGTTCTTCAATATGGAGCTTTCCATTATTCAATTTATTAATAACATCAGGATGGATATCCACGCCAACAACATCTACTCCATGTTTTGCGAACATTAAAGATGTTGGAAGTCCTATATAACCTAGTCCCATTGTACATAATTTCATAATAACCACTCCTCATCATATTTTCTTCTAGTATTCTAGTTTTGTTAAGCTGATTGATAGATTTGGATGAAGATTTCTTTCTCTTGTTTCCAATTGTATTTTAGGCGGGCTTTCAGACAGTTGCTGCTCATTTCCGCTCTTTTTTCTGGATGCTTTAATAAATAATTGACTCCGTCTGCAATGGAACGGGGATCATGGGAGTCGACGCACATACCAACTTTCTCAGTGTCTACTACCTTTTGAATTTCTGGAAAGCTGCAGGCGATGACAGGAACTCCGCTCATCATATATTCAAACAACTTATTGGAAGAAGCAGAATAATGATTAAAGCAGACATTATTCAATACCTGAAAACCTAAATATGCGTTTTTCGTATAATGAAGCAAATCATCAACAGGCACCTTCGGGATAAATTTCACCCGATGTTCGAGGCCCATTGCCTCTACCTTTTTTATTAATTCAGGCTTGATCTTTCCATCTCCAATGAAAACAAGTGTTCCAGCTTCCATCATCGGCACTGCCTCAACCACTTTCTCTAACCCCCTGCCCGTTTGAATGCCGCCTTGATATAACAATATCGGCTCGTCCTCTGGCAGCTTGAGCAACTCGTGTAAATCCACGACTGTACTTTCCTCAGGCAATGTAGGGATTGGGTAGTTATGGACCACTTTCGGATACAGACCGTATAAGTCTTCATTATATTTAGCACGAGTATGATTTTCGGCAATCATTTCGTCGACAAATTTTAATAGAAACTTTTCCATTATCCCGTAAATCCGGCTATTATAACCGGTTCTGCTCGTTTGAACTTCATGAGAATCATATATGAGCTTTTTACGTCTTAGGAATTTACTGCTGATCGCTCCCTGCATTAACGTATTCAAATCATTCGAATGATAAAAGTCATATTTCTTTTTACGTCCGTAATGAACCATTTGAAAAAAAATATAGCTTCTTGTCAAAAGATTCGGTAGTTTTGTTTTCGTAACAATTGTGGCGATTATTGCAAGAAGCGCCATAACACTCACCAATACGACAGTACTGATCCAGCCCGTAATCAGGTTCATGTTCAACAAGGTATTCCAAACCAATAAAGTGAGAACGGTCAATTCAAACATCTTATTTTTCACTTTTTTCACGATTCTAAGTACTCTATTAAGTCTATCCCAGCGATTATTCACTCGAATGACATTAAATCCATTTTTATGTTTCTCTTTTTTTTGTAATTCTTCATTTTTCCAGTTATGAATGGCAATTAAGTCGACTTCATAACCTTCTTCAGTAAGGGCAGTGCACTCCCTTAGAACCCGTGCATCGTTGGTAAAATGATTCCACACAAACATACATACCTTCTTCGCCATTTTTACCTCCACTTTTCCAGATATGCCGTCAGCTAGATGCTTCCATCACGTTAATGAGCCCTTGAATATTTTTTGACCATAGAAAATTTTGTTTTGCATATCGATGGCCATTTTCACCCAGCTCTTCGCGAAGAGCCTTCTCAGAGGCCATTGTTAAAATATGTTGACTGATTTCATCAACCTTTCTACTATCTGCCACAATCCCGCATTGCGCCTCTGAAATCATTTGCCTGGCGCGCCCGCCGACATCACCGACAATCGGTTTCCCTACACACATATAGTCGATTATTTTCCCAGGCAGCACCTTGTTAAAGACATCCTTCTCAACTAAGCTTACATACGCAATATGGGATGAGGATACTTCCTTAAGAGTCACCCTCCTGTTCATCGCTTTGATGACCCTTATATTGGTCAACCCTTTAGAGGATATCTCGTCTTGGACATCGGACATTCGATAGCCATATCCAATAATCGTGAACTCAATTTGTTTATGTTCTTTCAGTGTTTCAGCAACTGCTATTAACTTTTTAATATCCTGGGCAAGTCCGATATTACCCGTATAAACGACCTTGATCCTATTTTCCGAAATTGGCGGAAGCCTTTTTTTCAAGTTCAGCTCGTCTGCAGTAAGCGAGTTTGGAATGAATTGGATATCATCATCTTTGACTCCTTTTGAAAGGATATAATCCCTAAATCCAGGACTATTGATGATAATTTGGTTAGAGTGTCGATATATTTTTCTTTCAAGGAAAAAAGCCATTTTCAAGATCCACTTATTCGTGAATACGCCTACTCCCTGCAATGATTCGGGCCATAAGTCTCTTACATCGGTTATTAGCTTTGCCTTCATCTTTTTCTTGGCAATCAATGCAGCAAATATCGGGAAAATAGGCGGGGTCGTGACAAACACATAGTCATATTTTTTTTCCAATCGAATGATTGTGTAAATGAAGAGCCACATCGCTTCCAAATAATGAAGCAAGCGTCTCCACATATTGCTTGTATACCTCTTCACTTTATCTGGTTGAATCCTGATGATATCTTTTTCCTCAATATCGACTTCATCCCAAAAATGGGAATCTTGATATAAACTTTGATGAGGATAACTCGGCTTCAAAGTGATGACTGTAACCTCATAGCCGCTTCGCTTCAAATTGAGATATACATTTTTCATCCTGTTTCCTGCGCTCCCAATTTCAGGATAAAAGTTTTGCACAATCATCAGGACACTTTTCATATGAGCCTATCACCTCGATTCTTAATATCGTCCTGCTTTTTATTGTAAATGGACGATATTAAGCGGGGGTTAAAGAAATATAAAGTCCCTATTAAGTTTGTAAATATTCTGTTAATTGTTGCGTTAATAAAATTTTTCTTAAGAACAACTCGTTATAATAGGGAGGAAATAAAGAAAGCGAGGAAATCATAATGCCTAAAAATCGTTTAAAGGTCATGACTGTGTTTGGGACAAGACCGGAGGCCATTAAAATGGCACCTGTCGTATTGGAACTGAAAAAACACCAGGAAGAAATCGAAACCATCGTAGTGGTCACCGCCCAGCATCGAGATATGCTTGATCAAGTCCTGCAATGTTTCAAAATAAGACCAGACTACGATTTGAATATGATGAAAGAAAGACAAACATTAGAAGAGATCACAACTCGCGGTATTGGGGAACTGAGCGCTCTTATGAAAGAACTGCAACCAGATATCGTGCTCGTTCATGGAGATACAACGACGACTTTCATCGCCAGCTTAGCCGCTTTTTATAATAAAATTCAAATTGGCCATGTTGAGGCTGGTCTTCGGACGGGTAATAAGTATTCTCCATATCCTGAAGAAATGAATAGACAGCTGACAGGCGTCTTAGCTGATTTGCATTTTGCCCCAACAAATCAGGCAGCAGAGAATCTAATTTTGGAAAATAAAAAGAGTGATTCGATCCATATTACCGGCAATACGGCTATCGATGCTTTGAAAACCACAGTAAGGAAAGACTACGAACATCCAATTCTATCTGGCTTGAATGGAGATCGTATGTTATTGATGACAGCGCACAGACGAGAAAATATCGGTAAACCAATGGAAGAAATATTCCGTTCCGTCAAACGGCTGCTTGAAGATCACACGGATATCCAAGTTGTTTTCCCACTTCATAAAAACCCAGTCGTCCGTGAAATTGCTTACCGGATTTTTGGTGAAACGGAAAGACTTCACTTAATAGAGCCGCTTGAGGTGCTTGATTTTCATAATTTTGCGGCACACGCCCATCTAATAATGACAGATTCCGGAGGGGTGCAAGAAGAAGCTCCCTCACTTGGTGTTCCTGTCCTTGTATTACGCGATACGACAGAACGGCCAGAAGGGATTGAGGCTGGCACCCTTCTATTGGCAGGAATTGAGGAAGAACGAATTTATCAATTAGCCACAGACTTACTTACAAATGAAGAAACCTATAAAAAAATGGCGACAGCTTCCAACCCATATGGGGACGGGTTTGCTTCAAAGCGGATTGTTGAAATCCTATTAAAGCATTGTGAATTGCAATCGCCCCTTCCATTATGAAAATAGTTCATGAAAGTAAGATAACGGAAAACGCCTGCCACTTTAGCGGCAGGCGTTTTCTCATTGGGTTGGATTTTAAAACGGATCACTTCCACTTTCAGGTTCTAAGCCAATGTCGGCAGTGCTTGTTCTTCAGTTGCAGCACTCGTACCATTTGCCCTTTCTGCAGAGATAACCGCTATTTCTTTTATTGAATGTGCTCCAGCAGTGACATCCTTGGAAAAGATGAATTACTTTCCTTTTACTTTTAATATTTCATCTTATTTAGAAACATAAGCTACTTCTTTATATTTTCTAATGCTCTATAAGCATTTGCTTCTCCTGAACCAAATAAAGCATCTTGTCCATTCTTTCCATAGTCAAGAGCTGTTTGCTTAATACGTGCTGTTACTTGGGCAGGTTTATACTCCGGATGAGCTGCCTTAATAACTCCTGCAATTCCAGCTACTTGAGGAGTGGCCATAGAAGTACCAGCATTAAACTCATATGAAGTACCTAAATAGGTAGGCCAAGTACTTAGGATTAAGTTACTTGGATCAGCAGCCGCAGGATCATTGGTTTCAGCATATTTAGGCCCATAATCTCCTCCAGGAGCTGCCACGTCAATAGCACTGTTTCCATAATTAGAGTAGAAAGCAAGCTGCTGAGTTGACCATTTTGTGGTGGCAGACACATTAATAACTCCTGGCATTTGTGCTGGTACTACAGTTGCAGGCCCTTTCACGCTCATTCCATATGGTTCATACATTTTATTTAAATATTCGTTTACTTCCTTCTTGTCATCTAAATTTAAACTTTCATTACCACTACCGGCTACTACAGTTACTCCATTCTTTACTGCATATTGAATTGCTCTCTTCCAAAGTAACGTTTCAGCGACTGATTTATAACTTTCTCCCTCAATTGTCATTTTGGTATTATTATAGAATCGAAGAGACATATTAATAACATCTACCTTGTCATTTGTTGCTGCAATAATTCCATCTATAATCCAAGCTGGTAATCCAAAGGCTTGCTCTGAGTAAAATACGCGATAGGATCGGATTCCTAAATCTGGTCCTACACCTTTTACTTTACCATTTGCTCCAATGATCCCGGCAACGTGTGTACCGTGCCCATTGCGATCTTTTATATCTGAAGGGTCACCTGTTTCAGATTCATCCATTTCAGCAGGAACAAGATTACGTCCACCTATTATATTACTCTTTAAGTCAGGATGAGACTCATCAATTCCAGTATCAATCACTCCCACCACTGCTTTATGAGTAATACTACCATCTTTATTTTTATATCCGCCTGTTTCTAAATCATATGATTTCCCGTCGTTGGTCACCCTTTTAATATCCCATTGGGAGTCCCAATAACCCTCTGAATTTTGCTGGCTGATGATACTAGACTCATAGTTATAAGGGCTGATTGCTGTTTTGTCTAAGGTTAGGGGAATTTCTCTGTTAGCAGCTTCTATTGAGGAATTACCTTTTAGGTTTTTAAGAAAAGAAGGCTGGTCAGATTGAGCTTCTATTCCTCCAACTTCGGGAAGAACTTTAATTACTTTACCACCAGCTTTCCGTATTACCTCTTGATAATTCTCTGGTAATCCACTTTTAAAAGCTATTGCGTATGTGTCATTCATCTCATTTTGACTCTTAGCTTGGGTAGGAACACCACCAACTGACAATATCCCTGCTCCTACTGCAATCGAAAGTACCGTATGTAGAATTTTCTTTTTCATATGTCTCCTCCTATATATGGAAAATATTCATCATTTACTATCTTAATATACAACAACTTAATTTCCAAGTTTTCCTAATCAATCTCATATTATTGAAATAAAGAATGAATATTTTTTAAAAAATAAAAGAGCAGCGTCCCGTGACAAAGCTCGGAATACTCCTCTCATTATTATTTGTGATGAACGCAATATGTATCGTCATTAGTTCCAACGTTAAAAACATAAATATATTAAATGGAATGACAAAATAGCTTCTGTACGCAACTCCCCAAAGTGAATAAGTCGATATTGAATTTGATTTACCCTATTCCATTTTGATAAAGGTTCATCACTTCTTAAGGTGTTGCAAATAATTGACTACCTATTGGATTCTCCAGCACACTTAAGAAAACAATTAGAATAAAGAGGATCCTGGCCAAGATCGACTCAATCGTTTTGCCTGCTGATATTTTAATTCCAATCCAACACCAAACATGATAGCTAATAGTCCAAGCAAAAAAGACCACCAAATTGGTGATCTTTTAGGAATTTCTAATTTTCAGCTTATCCTTTAATTAACCGGACATTTTTTCCAAAGTTTGAACCTGCCCTTTTCAAATAAAGGAGTACGGTTAAGAAAATGACCACCTCTGATAAAGGAATGGCCAGCCAAGCAGCATTCGTCCCGAATATAAGCGGCAATGTCATCAGGAATATAAGCATGAAAATGAATTCACGCCCAATCGTGATCCAGGCTGCCATCTTCACTTGCCCTATGGATTGGAAATAGGTCATCATGACAAAGTTGACTCCCATTAGGATATAGCCGCTAAAGAAGATCCTAATCCCACTTGTTGCAAGTTCTTTAACATCACTTGAAAAATCACCGAATAAATTCACGATGGAAGAGGCCGCAACCTGTCCCAGGAGGGTAATGGATATTCCCGCACCCATTGCCGTGAAAATGGCAATGCGGACCGTTTCCCGCTTCCTCTTTTCATCTTTTGCACCATGATAATAACTTACAAGCGGCTGGATTGCCGATCCTATGCCGAGAAACATCAACAGCATGACACTATGGGCATAATTCACAATCGAAAATGCAGCTAATCCATCGGTGCCTGCAAGGCGGGAGAACGCATTATTATGAGCGATGGTAAAGACGGATACACCTATTTCCGCTAAAAAACTAGGAAAACCGATCATCATCGTCATCATGAAAAGTGACCTTTCAAAACGGAACTTGACGAGACGAAGCGTATTCTTCTTTGTGAAGAAATGCAGGCTGAGAACCACTATCCCCAACGCGGCTGCAATGATCGTCCCATATGCTGTCTCACGCACCCCTAATTCAAGTACGTAAAGGATAATGAAATTCAAAACGAAATTCGAAATGGCTGTAACGATAAGGGAGGCCATGGCCAAATTCGGATTGCCATTGTTCCTGACGAATATGCTTAAGGTGTTTTCCAACGTGAAAACAAAGCCCAGCATCAAGAATACATTCATGTAGTCCGTTGCAAAGGGAGCGGTTGCCTCATTGGCTCCTAGTGCATAAACAAGCTGATGGTGAAAAGCGTAGGCAATCAGACCAATGATTACGGTGAATATCGTAATCAGGATGATGGAATGGGTGAAAATAAAACGTGCACGACCATAATCCCTTGCACCCATGCTTTGTGAGTAAAGTGTCGCGCCGCCTACTCCGATCCAAATCGACATCGCTACGAAGATCGTATAGATGGGCCCTGCAATATTAACTCCTGCAAGGGCAACCGATCCAAGTTTATTGCCGACCATCACGCCATCGACAACAAAGTTCAATGCCATCAATACCATTCCGATCATAGAAGGAATCAAATAACGTAAAAAGACCCTTCCCGTCGATTCCATCTCAAGTAGATTTAGTTGTTGTTTTTCTCTTAATGACATGTATACCATCTCCTGCTATTTTACCTTACCTTGAAATCCCTCTCCAAAAAATGGACCATGACGCCTCAAGTTTTTCTGCAACCCGCTCTGGATTATCGGCATAAACCAATTCGACCATAATGGCCACGATGATACCTGAATACGCCAATGTCAGGGTCCGCGCATCCCCTGTACTTAAAGTCCCCTCTGATGTCCATGTTTGGAATATCTCTTCCATTAAGGCTTCCTGTTGAACCTGGAGATCATCAGTCTCCTTCTGAATTTCATTGTATAGATGTGTTGGCGGAAAGAATCCCATGCGAAGCCAGAACTTTAAACTCTCCACCTCTTGGAACATCTTGATCATTTCTTCCAAGAATCCGTATAGCGTCTTTTCCGGATCGCTTTTGCGCATCATATTGAAATACTCTACATAAAACGAAAGCTCCATTTCCTTGGCGTCCTTAAGGACAGATAAAAACAGGTCGTCCTTCCCTTTAAAGTGAGAATAAATGGATTGTTTCCTTATTCCGACATCTTCTGCAATTTGGGAAAGTGAAGTCCCCTCATAACCATGAATCGTAAAATATTTAAGTGCAGCCTTTTTTATTTCATCGCTTTTCATAATAACGTTCACCTTTCATTGCCGAATTTTCTTTTTTGTATTTCTGATAAACCTATCATAACCTAACGAACGGTCGTCAGGCAAGTTTTTATAGAAATGCTCTGTTTAATTTTTACGCAATATCGTTTTAAAACAGTTGCAGAATTTATCATATCCAAAACGGAAATAACTATCACCAACGCTTGAAACAATGGATAATGCGATTCAAGGGTGTTGCAACATGATGTTAGGCTGTGTTTGTGTAATGTTTGGAGGCTATTATTAATTGTTTAGCTACTCAAAACAAGAATCGATTTATATTTCTTCTTAATTTGATTGAGCCAATAAACACTCCAATCATATTCCCAGTGAATAAAGGAGGATAAGATCCGCCTGTCGAAATGATAGTCATAATAAAAAGGAGGATTCATATGAAAAATCAGGTTACCCCCTATTTAATATTCGACAGAAAAGCAAAGGACGCATTAGCATTTTATGCAGAGGTATTCCAAGCAGAGATTACCGACCTGCAAACTTACGGGGAAGCTGATTTCCCAACACCAGAAGAAGCGAACGACCTTGTTTTGCATGCCAAAATCAAAAAAGGCGATATGTTGATCATGGTATCCGATACCTTTCCAGGCAATCCCCTTGAAGTTGGGAATAATGTATCGTTAGTCCTCGAATGTGAAAGCGACTCGGAAATCCAGCATTTATATGATGCCATGTGCGAAAAAGGATTATCCTTAATGGAACTGCAAGATACCTTCTGGGGGGCTAAGTATGGTAAGGTCAAGGATCAGTTTGGCGTTCATTGGGACTTGAATTTCACAAAATGAATGTAAAAATGGCCGAAAATACGACTTGTATCTCCGGCTATCTTTTATTTCATCCAAACACATGAAAATAATTCAAGACATTTTTTCAAATCAGCAGAATTGTGACGCAAATGAATAATAAACGCACATATGAAGCACCTTTCTTAATTGCGAAATTCGTTCCCACCAAGGCTCCTGCAACCATTGCAAGCCCCATCGGAATTCCATAGGCAAAATTGACGGTCCCCATTGATAAGAAAATGATAAGTGCGGCTATATTGCTTCCAAAGTTCAATATTCTTGCATTCCCAGCTGCCTGAACAAAATCAAACCCGATGATCAAAAATGAAAATAACAAAAAGGAACCTGTGCCTGGTCCAAGAAAACCATCATAAAAGCCAATGGCAAATATAATGACAATCAAAAGAATCATTTTCTTCCGTTTCAGTCCTTTATACTTTGCATCTTTACCCCAATCCTTTTTTACCACCGTGTAAATCGCAACAATGACCAATAGGATCAAAATGAGGGGCTTTAAGATCTCTGCGGAAACGAAATGGACAACATATGCTCCTATTGCCGCTCCAGCCACAGTAATCGGAAACAGCTTGATGACGAATTTGAAATTGACTTTTCCAGCCCGAATGAATGAAATCGTACTCGTTAAAGAGCCCATTGTACCCGCCAGCTTATTGGTGGCAAGTGCCGCTGAAGGCGAAATCCCCGTGAACAATAAAGCCGGAATCGAAATTAACCCGCCTCCGCCAACAACGGAATCAATGAATGCGGCAATAAAACCGGCCAGTATTAAAAATAGCAAAGTATAGAGATTGATATCCTCCATGTATTCCCCTTCTTTCATAAACACTCACTAAAACGCCATTACTCATTTTTCAACCAGATGGTCGAATAACCTTTCCTCTGAAGTCACTGTAAACCCATGCCGTTTCAGCAAAGCCGAGGTCACTCCATTCCCTACCTTCTTCTTCCCCTTGAAATCACCATTATAAATCGTCGCACTTCCACAGGATGGACTATTTTCTTTTAATACGACTAGCGTCGCTCCGACTTCCTGGGCTTTCAATAATGTAAGATTGGCTCCTTTTAGGTACATTTCCGTTACATCCCGGCCAGACTTTTCAATTATCTTCGCTTTTCCATCAAGGACATCCTCACCTTCACCGCCAATTATCTCAGCAGGTTCCCTAGGCGTCGAAAAACCTCCAAGCAACTCAGGGCAAACCGATATAGCCTTGTTCTCCCTCATTAATTCCAGAATCCTATCATCCAGGCTGTGTGTACCGTTGTATCTCACCTCAAGACCTGCTAAACAAGAACTCACCAAAATCATCAAATCACCCCAGCTCATGCTTTTTACACCATTTTACCATTCTTTTAGCATCTTCATTTCGAATATTGACCATCAACTAGAACTTTGCGGTGACGGAAGATAAGTCGTTGGTCGATTTATTGGCGCGTAGGTCATTAATGCTGAATTCCGCCAACCAAATCAACAAAAAAAGCGCTTGCAGCGAAATGAATTCTCTGCAAGCACTTATCTATTAGTTAGTCGAGTTCAATGATAGTAGTTGGTACGTAATGATGGTTTTTCCACTGGTCCATTCAACTTTTTGGATAACGGCTGTTCCGCTTGAATCAGATTGAATCGTTTTGCGGACATCGATTGGGATATCGATCGGGTATAACCGGTAACCTTCTTTCGACAGCCGAAAAATATTTTCTTCTTCACGGGTTTCGTTCCCTTTTGTAACGATCATGGTATTGAGTTCCATAGGCATGCCCATGTGTATTTCCTCCTCTTGCAAATATACTTTGAATATACTTCATTCTATCATCATTCGGTTTTGTTTTTCATCCAAGATGTTAAATCTTCGACAACTTTTCTGTTAACGGCCGGCGGGAAGAAATGTGTGAATTGAGGGAAATACCAGCTTTCGACCTCTTTGTCGTGCATTTTCAACCTTTTCTCCAACCGGTACGCGTGTTCAATTGCGACATTGTCATCTTTTTCACCATGAATGATCAGAACGGGCACATTCAAATCTTCAATTGCAAACAATGGTGTACGGTATTCATATTGTTCTGGGCATTTTTTTGGTGTTCCGCCGATGACCCGCTTCATCATCCGACGCATATCGACACGCTCGACGTAGGTTAAGAACATATCCGATACACCACCCCATGTGACGATTGACGCTGCATTCCTGCAGTATATCCCCGTCCAAAGCGCCATGATGCCGCCACGAGAAAATCCGAGGATATGAATGTGATCCTTGTTCACTCGGGGGTGCTGTTCAAGAAGATTGAATCCTGATATCGCGTCGAACCTATCTTCGCCTCCAAAATCCTCATCTCCCTCTCCGCCTTGATTTCCACGGTAAAAAGGGGCAAAAACGATGAAACCTTCCACGGCATACTGCACAATCCTTGCTGGCCTCACCTTGCCGACATTTTTAATCCCCCCGCGTAAATATAAGAAGGCATCATGAATTTCGCCATCAACTGGTTCAGCTAGTAACCCCTTCACTTTCAGGCCTTGTGATATGTATGTAACTGAATAAAGATGGATTTGTGGATGCGGTGATGGAAACCGCCTTTTTGAAATAATCGTTCCGTTCTCCAATTTCCACTCTCCTTTCTCTTTAATCTTATTGTAAAACATCCGCTTGTTTTTATCCCCTGGGAGGCATTCACATTTTTTTCTTCCATTCATACGATAATGTAGGCAAATACCTATTTATCAAGGAGGAAGGAATTTTGAAAAAATGGTGTAAAGCAGGTGTCGTATTTATACTTCTGTGCATGCTGGTCCCGCTCGGAGCATGTGGCAACAAGGACAAGGAAACAACGAAGGTCAGGGTGGCCGAAGTAACCCGCTCCCTTTTCTATACACCGCAATATGTAGCGATCGAAAAGGGATTTTTTAAAGATGAGGGCCTAAGCATTGATTTGAAAACGACGGCAGGCGGCGACAAGACGATGACCACTTTACTGTCCGATGGAGCGGATATTGCTCTAGTTGGCTCTGAAACATCGATCTACGTTCAAGCCCAAGGTTCGAATGACCCCGTCATCAACTTCGCTCAATTAACACAGACGGATGGAACTTTTCTTGTTTCACGTGAAAAAATTGATAACTTCAGATGGGATATGCTGAAAAACTCTACATTCCTAGGCCAACGAAAAGGCGGGATGCCGCAGATGGCCGGCGAGTTCGTATTGAAAGAACATAACATAGACCCGAAAAAAGATTTGAACCTCATCCAAAATATTGATTTTGCGAATGTCGCAACTGCCTTTGCTTCCGGAACCGGCGATTTTGTTCAACTGTTCGAACCAACTGCCAGTGTGTTTGAAAAAGAAGGAAAAGGCTATATCGTCGCTTCTTTCGGCACCGAATCCGGGCATCTTCCCTATACGGTTTATATGGCTAAGGAAAGCTATTTGAAAGAAGAAAAAGAGACTGTCGAAAAATTCACGAGGGCATTGAAGAAAGCACAGGATTGGGTTCAGGAAAATGATGCTTCGGAAGTCGCCAAAGTCATTCAGCCGTATTTTGAAGATACCAATATCGAGACCATGGAAACAGTTATCAACCGCTACAAAGAACAAGGTTCATTTGCCACCGACCCCATTCTTGATGAAGAAGAATGGAACAATCTGCAAAACATCATGGATGAAGCAGGCGAGCTGCCTTCACGTATAAGCCATGATGAGCTGGTCAATACCGATTTTGCTGAAGAAGTCACAAAATAGCCTAACTAAAGGTAAGGAGGATGTCCGATGAGCTTTTTAAAAATCCAAGACATTCACCATACTTATTTTTCAAATCAGACGGCAGCGACCGCACTCGCGGACATTTCCCTCGACATTGAAAAAGGTGAATTCGTCTCTTTTCTAGGTCCGAGCGGCTGCGGAAAGACTACCCTGCTTTCCATCATCGCTGGACTATTTTCGCCCACCTCGGGAAAGATCCTGCTCGAAAACAAACCGCTGAAGGCCAACAGTGACCTTTCTATTGGCTATATGCTGCAGCAGGATTATCTATTTCCATGGAAGACGATAGAAGAAAATGTTTTATTAGGATTGAAACTGATTAAAAAAGATGAAGGCCTTGAGAGAATAAAGACGCTGAAACTATTAAGTGACGTTGGATTGGGAGGCACCGGAAAATTATATCCGCGCGAACTCTCAGGCGGAATGAGGCAAAGGGCTGCACTGGCACGGACACTGGCGGTCGACCCAAAAATCCTTTTGCTTGATGAACCCTTCTCGGCCCTTGATTACCAAACGAAGTTGAAGCTGGAAGACCTTGTTTTTGAAACCCTGAAATCGTTCGGAAAGACAGCCGTGCTCGTCACCCATGATATCGGTGAAGCCATCGCAATGAGTGACCGCATCTATCTGTTTTCCGCGAACCCGGGAAGCGTGCACAAAACATTCGAGGTGCCCGATGAACTGCGTGAACTGACGCCTTTCCATGCCCGCAACCATCCACAGTATCCAATGCTATTCCAAACGATCTGGAAGGAGCTTGAGAGCCTTGAATATTGAACAGCTTCATAACCAATATAAAACCAAGTTAAAAAAGGAAAACAGGCTCATTCGCTTTTATCAGATCCTGATTTTCATCGTTTTTTTCAGCAGTTGGGAACTTTTTTCCCGGATGGAATGGATAGATCCGCTCATCTTCAGCTCCCCAACGAAAGTGTGGCATCTTTTCATACAAAAATTGGGTGATGGAACACTGCTTTCCCATTCCGGAGTAACGTTATTCGAGACGGTTCTCGGCTTTATCATAGGGACACTGCTTGGAACGATCCTTGCATCCCTGCTTTGGTGGTCGCCAAGATTATCAAAAACGCTTGACCCCTATCTCGTCATTTTAAATGCCATGCCGAAAGTGGCACTCGGCCCCATCATCATCGTAGCATTCGGCCCTGGCTTTCCATCCATCATCTCGATGGGGGCGATCATCTCCATCATCATCACCACCATCGTTGTCTACACCGCATTTCGCGAAGTGGACCCGAACTACCTAAAGGTACTCCAAACTTTTGGCGCCACAAGAACACAAGCCTTTCGGGAAGCCATATTACCCGCCTCCTTCCCAACGATCATCTCGACATTGAAAGTGAATGTCGGACTCTCCTGGGTCGGCGTCATCGTCGGGGAATTCCTTGTCTCGGCGAAAGGACTCGGTTACCTAATCATTTATGGCTTTCAAGTCTTCAACTTCACCCTCGTCATGCTCGCCTTAATGATCATCGCCGTCTTTGCCACCATCATGTATCAACTTGTCGAACTGCTTGAACGAAAATTAATCAAAGACTAACCTACTGCCGAAAACCCTCGGCAGTTTTTCATTTATGCTGGGATAACTCTGAGTTTGGGCTTTACTCGTGAATTTAAGCAATTTACTCTTGAGTTTGGACAATTTACTAGTGAATTTGGGCGCTTTACTCGTGAGTTTGGGCGCTTTACTCGTGAATTTAAGCACTTTACTCGTGAATTTGAGCACTTTACTCGTGAATTTGAGCACTTTACTCGTGAATTTGGGCTTTACTCGTGAATTTGGGCGCTTTACTCGTGAGTTTAGGCAATTTACTCGTGAATTTGAGCACTTTACTCGTGAGTTTGGGCGTTTTACTCGTGAATTTGGGCGCTTTACTCGTGAATTTGGCTTTACTCGTAAATTTGGGCGCTTTACTCGTGAATTTGGGTTTACTCGTAAATTTGGGCGCTTTACTCGTGAATTTGGGTTTACTCGTAAATTTGGGCAATTTACTCATGAATTTAGGCGTTTTACTCGTGAATTTGGGCGCTTTACTCGTGAATTTAGGCGTTTTACTCGTGAGTTCCAGGCTTTACTCGTGAGTTCCAGGCTTTACTCGTGAGTTCCAGGCTTTACTCGTGAGTTTTTCCCATTTACTCTTTTTTAGAGAGAATTACTGCTAACCAGCTTTGATATGCTCAACGGCACAATCTCATCTTTCATGATGAAACTAAACTCTTCACCCAGTACCGCCGGCAATGCTTCCAAAAAGATCGGGCCGTCCGTTTCCAGGTAATCTTCTTTCTTTTTCACCTCACGCAAATTAGCATAGAATATCGATTTAACGATTGGCTTCACTGGATCATGTACTTTATATTGTCCCAGAAATTGAAGCTGCCCCACCAATCCCCCTGTTTCTTCATATACTTCCCGTATGGCTGTTTCTTCAATCGACTCCCCTGCTTCCCGCTTACCTCCCGGGAACTCCAACCCCCGCTCTCTGTGTTTGGTCAATACCCACCTTCCCTTGTACCTGCTGAGTATAAAAACATGCCAAGACTCTCCAAAAACAGGATTCTCGGAGAATTCCACCTTGTATCCGTTCGTATCAAAAAAACGTTTCATTTTTCCCCTTCTCTCCATATAAGAAATAATGCTTTATTTCATTGGACTCGTCTTTCATTATATGGATAAAAAAAACCACAATCCAGCAGAATCTCCATTACATCAAAAAAACGATGGCCCCCTCAATATTCAAGGCCATCGTCTGTTGGTTTTGCCTGTAAAATCCCCATACTTTCTATATGCCGTCTTCCTTCTTCTGTACCTAGTGCATAAATCATCTCATAAATTTTTTGGAGAGTGATATCCTGTTTATCATTTTCCCGGTCAAAATGATATTGAAGGTATGGGACATGTGCCCTGTAAAAGTTTTCTTCCCCTATCGAATAATTATAATCAAATAACTCACGTAACTGGATGATTTCATTATCGGTCGCCTCGATCTCAAAATTCCATGGAGAACTTTCTCTATCCTGTGTTATCTGCCCGTTCGGAAGCCAAATGTAATACTTTTTCCTGTTTTCAGACACATCCATCCACCCTTTCCATAAATCCTACGCTTATTTTTTCACCTATTTCCCTACTTCATACAATGGAAAATTTTGTTTACAGAAGTACAAAGATGTTAAATAATAGATTAAAGTATCTTTCAAAGGGTAAAACATATAATAAGCCCAAGCATCCCTTCAGATTTTTATATGCACCCAGAGGTTTTTTTGATAACCTACATATAAAGAGATAACGATTTCTAATAAATGTGAGGTGAAAGTTTTGAAGTTAATTGAAGAATTATACAATATGTACCGTAATAAGATGACTGGTGATGAAGAAGATATTGATATGCTTACTTTTGCGGTTCTGGAGCAATTGGACCGTAAGGAGATTTTCGAATTGCTTCAAGAGATGGATGATCAAGAACTAACCAATCTAATGGGCCTTTACATTATTGAAACGTTAAAAGGGAAGTTCGCTCAAAATAGCATGAACGACACGAAACCTACACATTTTCCGCCACGGAATATTCATTAATACATACCTGTCTGGTGTCCCTCCTTTGATGGATGCCTTTTTTATTGTTTTAATTTTTCCTCCATTTAAAAAAAGCCCTACCGAAGTAGAGCTTTCCCTAAACCTTAATGTCCTAAATACGCACGCAGCATCCAAGCATGTTTGTTTAAGCTTTTCTTCATGCCTGTCAGCATATCGGCCGTAACCGGATCTTCTTCTTCGGCCACTTCGATAATTTCTAAGAACTCTCCGGAAAGCTTCTCAAAATCACTGATGACGCTTTGAACCATGTCTTCAGTATTTTCGTTACCTGTCGCTTCTTCGATCGTAGTCAATTCCAAGTACTCTTTAAGGGTAGCGACCGGTTTTTCCCCAATGGCCAATAGTCTTTCAGCCAATTCATCATAATTGGCTGTCACTTCTTTATATAGTTCTTCCAATTTTTGATGAAGTTCAAAGAAGTGCGGTCCATTCACGAACCAGTGGTAATTATGAATTTTCGTATAAAGAACACTGAAATTTGCAATTTCCTTATTCACTAATATTCCTAATTTTTTCTGAGCCATAAATATCTACCTCCGTAAGTTGGTTATACCTTTATAATTCCCTCTATTCTAAAATTGAAACATTATCCGCTCCGGTTCTTATGCTAAAATGAATCTAAATTGTGAACGTTAGGAGCTGTAAAGAATGATTACGGTTTTAGTTATCTCCATTATTGTGATTCTGATTGTTTTGGCATTATCCGTCCTGACAATCGGAAAAGGTTACAGCTATAAGCATACAGTGGATCCCATTGACCCTTTGCCAGAGGATGAGGGGAAAAAGGAAGAACCCGAAAAATGAAAAAAAGTTCCTGTCACAAACTGACAGGAACTTTTTTTATTAACCGAAAACTTTATGAAGGTCTTCTTTATCTTGAGCAAGCCAGAAATTCATTAATTTCTTTGCTCCTTCAAGATCATGTAATTTTGCTTGGCCGCATTGTTTTTCATTTGCAGCTGGAATTTCTGTAATTTGAACAGCATCCTTGAATGTATCTTCAAGTACATCGATTATTTCCGTTACTGACGGTTCGCCGCTGACCACAAGGTAATATCCTGTTTGACATCCCATTGGCGAAATATCGATAATATCAAAATGATCGTAGCGCTCAGAATGCTTACGGATATTGAAAGCAAGCAAATGTTCCAATGTATGGATCGTATCCGGCTTCATCGCTTGTTTATTAGGCTGGCAAAAACGGATATCAAATTTATTAACAACACCATCTGTTCCTACCTTATGGACACCGCAATGTCTAACATATGGGGCTTTAACAGCGTTATGATCTAATTCAAAGCTTTCAACTGAAGGCATTTAATTCACTCCTTAATTGTATGTATCTCTATTCTACCTTGAATAACAATAAATTTCATCCATTAAAAATAATTCTTATTAAATCCATCGGATTACCCATATACTCATTCCTTTTTTACCCTTATTGGAAATTTAGAAAATATGCTATAATTGAGGGTAGTGAATTTACTCGAAAAGAGATGAAAGCATCGTGTTTAAAAAAATATTAATGGGAATCATCCGTTTTTACCAAGTTGCCATTTCACCATTAAAACCGCCTACTTGCCGTTTTTACCCAACTTGTTCCCATTATGGTTTGGAAGCGATCAACCGTTTTGGCCCTATAAAAGGAAGCTGGTTAGCCATCGTCCGGATTCTTAAATGTCATCCGTTTCATCCAGGAGGCATTGACCTTGTTCCAGAAAAAAAGAAAAAAGGTGAAGACCATTAGAAAAAAACCTTGCTTTCTTTTATAATCTTTTGTATTATACAGAAGTCAAATCGTAATCATTTCGTTTTTGTACATCAAATCGTAATCAATACGAATTATAAAGGAGCATTTCCATATGAAAAATCGAGCATTGCTCTCACTTTTCCTTGTTACTGTGCTGTTTTTGTCAGCCTGCGGCAACTCAAAGGGAGATTCCACTAAGGAAGCAAAGGATACCTTAGATATTTATACGACTGTGTACCCATTACAATACTTCACGGAAGCCATTGGCGGGGAGTATGTGAACGTCAAAACGGTTTATCCACCCGGAACGGATGAACACTCTTTTGAACCCTCTCAAAAGGATATTGTAAAAATGGCGGAGTCAGACCTGTTTTTCTATATTGGCTATAATCTTGAAGGCTTCGTGACGAAGGCTCAACCAATTTTAAGCAAAGAAGGCGTCAGAACAGTCGCAGTAGGCGAAACGGTTCATCTTGATGAAGGTGAGCATGCATACGAAGACGAAGACGAGCATGAACACGAAGACGAAGACAGTCATGACCATGGGGGCGTTAATCCCCATTTGTGGTTAGATCCCATCTATTCCATTGACATGGCTAAAACCATCAAGGACGAATTAACGAAGAAAATGCCTGAACATGAAGACTATTTCAACAGCAACTTCAACGAGCTTTCAAAAAAACTGAAGGCACTTGATAAAAAACTCGCGACGACAATCGAGTCGGGCCGTACCAAAAAGATCATCGTTTCCCATTCCGCATATGGTTATTGGGAGGAACGCTACGGACTTGAACAGATTGGAGTTACAGGACTAACGTCTTCAAACGAACCCTCTCAAAAGGAACTTGCGAAAATCGTAACCATGGCCGATAAAGAAGACTTGAACTATGTCATCTTTGAGCAGAATATCAGTTCTAAACTAACAGAGATCATCCAAAAGGAAATGGGAGCGAAATCGCTTAAGCTCCATAACCTATCCGTGTTGACGGATAAAGATATCGAAGCGGGCGAAGATTACTTCAGTTTAATGGAAAATAATATAAAGACACTGCAAACTGCGTTGCAATAGTCAAAAAAGGCGGGTCCTGACGAGGCTGCTGAAAAACTCACGTTTTTCTAACTAGTACGGTAAATCAAACTAAAAAAAGACAATTCTCATTCGATA
>NZ_JAOPHO010000040.1:0-36944 GCF_033141925.1 Peribacillus sp. CSMR9 | reverse complement strand
ACTGAACCGCCGTATACCGAACGGTACGTACGGTGGTGTGAGAGGTCGGAGGCTAGGCGCCTCCTCCTACTCGATTAAAATAATGCATTAGTTGTTCGTATCATTTTCACTGGTACGCATTTCCTGTTTAATTTCATTCATTCTGTTTTTTCCCCATTCATACATCATTTCAACGATTGGCAGCAAAGTCATTCCAAGGTCGGTCATGGAATATTCGACTTTTGGAGGGATTTCGGGATATACTTCCCGATGAACCACACCATCTTCCATAAGTTCACGCAATTGATTTGTTAAGATTTTATGGGATATTTTTGGGAAAAGCCTTTGGAGATCACTGAATCGGTGTGGGCCTTCTACACCTAAATGCCATAAAATGACGATTTTCCATTTGCCGCTGAAAATGGATAAAGTAAGTTCTTTTTCGCAGTTATAATGGCCGTTTAAGATCTTTTCTTTGATTTCATCTCTTAATGTTTCTGACATGGAATTTAGCTCCTTTTTTATTTTACCAGTAACCTCTAGGTAACCTCCGCACATTAAAGTGCGTTCTTCACAGTGCCGATAACCGGGGATACAATATGAATAGTCATAGAGACAATCGAATTTAGGAGGCAATATATATGAGTAAAAAAGCATTACTAATTATACCACCAGAACGTTTCAATGAAGATGAATTATTTCAGCCAAAAGAAGTTTTGGAAAACGCAGGAGTGGAAGTGACGATAGCCAGTACGAAAACAGGTGAAATAACTGGTGATTATCAAGGAAAAGCAACGGCTGAAGTGATCTTTTCTGACGTCTCAGCCAGTGATTATGATGCAGTGGCAGTAATTGGGGGATCTGGTACGAACGATCATCTATGGGGCAACCACGAATTGCAAAGCTATTTGAAACAAGCGCATGCGCAGAAAGTTCTTGTAACGGGAATTTGTGCAGGATCTGTAACTGTAGCGAAAACGGGTTTACTTTCTGGTCGAAAAGCTGCTTGTTACCCAGTTGATGTTCAAATTGACGAATTGAAGGCTAATTCCGTTGAATATGCTGAACAGCACGTCGTTGCACATGATGATATCATCACTGGTGATGGTCCGGATGGTGCGAAAGAGTTTGGAGAAAGCTTAGCTGCAGCGTTACGCTAATTCTAGTTTATACCGAATAACCTTATTATTACCCATGTGACCCTTGGATTCTACAGAATCCAAGGGCTTTTTGATGCATCAAAACTGGAACCGCTTTTAAAATAATCATACCTTAGAAGCTACAAAAAACATTCAAGCAATCATCCAAAGCATTCTATCAGATACAGAGGAATTGCTGAAAACGACCAATGAAACGAATCAAATCAGCAAGGATCAGAAAAATGCCGTGATCACGGTAAGTGAAGCCATGAAAGAGCTGGAGGATTCTGTTGGCAAGGATATCTAATTCGATTCAGGAAGAAACACGATCCATTGAAAGCATCAATCTACAAAAAGAAACGGTCGTTAAAGTGATAGAGGAAATAACCGCCGTATCTCAGCAAACGACGGCTTCATCAGAAGAAATTGCATCATCGATGGAAGAACAAGCCGCTTCATCCAATGACTGGCGCAATATACGCAGCAGCTTACACAGCTAATAAATGATTTGGAGCATACGCTGGAGGAATTCCAGATAAAGAATGAGAAGACCGGAAAACATAAGCTTTGCAAAAAGGGAGGCCACTAAAGTGGTTTCCCCTTTTTTGTGGGGTACGATGGACCGCCATTCTATCATTCTGTAGGCACCTAACCATGATTCTTGGAAAGGGCATCTCTCTTTAGTGGACAAAATGACTAGAAGTACAAAGGTACAATTTGGAGGGACTGGTTAAATATCCATGCTTTTTTTACAAAGGGGAATAGTATATAGGAATCGGACAAGTAGGGTCCAATGGCTCAAGGCCCAAAAAGGAGAGAACAACATGCATTTCGAAATTGGAATGACTATTTTTGTGTTCGTCATGACCATGATAGTTATATTATGGAGGCCAGGAGGAATAAATGAAGCATGGCCAGCTTCAATCGGTGCTTTAATAATTTTACTGACTGGCATAGTATCCCATGGCGATATTTTGGATATTATCAATAAAATCGGGGGAGCATCGATCACCATCATGGCAACGATTGTCATGGCTGTCATCTTGGAAAGTTTTGGATTTTTCCACTGGGCGGCTGCAAGACTTGCCAGCCTTGCTAGAGGATCGGGGTATCGCCTGTATTGGTACATTCAATTATTGTGTTTTTTAATGACCCTGTTATTCAATAATGACGGCAGCATCATGATTACGACCCCCATCTTGATCTTGCTTCTGAAAAATCTTAGATTAAAACCACATGAGGCCATCCCGTATCTTTTGAGTGGGGCATTGATTGCAACAGCTTCAAGTGCGCCTATTGGCGTGAGTAATATTGTTAATTTAATCGCATTGCAAATCGTGCATATGACGCTTTATATGCATACTGCCATGATGTTTGTACCTGCAACTCTGGGGTTGGTCTTTATGTCATGGTTGATGTTCGTAGTGGTCAAGAAAAAATTGCCTAAGAAATTACCGGATATTTCTTATGACATTGAGGAAAGTTTCTTCACTAAGAATTTCCATCCTTTAAAGGGGAAAATGACAGTTGAAACAAAAAGGCAACGCACAAAGTTCATGTTGAAAGTATTGCTCTATGTGTTCGTGGTGCGCTGTTTACTCTTTGTTGCTTCTTATTTTTCCATTCCAATTGAGTGGGTTGCTGTACTTGGTTCTTTATCTTTACTGGTCTGGAGATGGTATCATTTACGGACAAATCCTGTCGATATCTTAAAAAAGACCCCATGGCACATCCTGATATTCGCATTCTCCATGTATGTCATCATTTATGGTCTCCACAATGTAGGACTTACAACCATACTTGTAGAGATATGCGAACCGATTGTTAACCAAGGGTTAATGAGTGCGAGCCTTGTCATGGGAGGATTGGTTTCGATCCTATCGAACATCTTCAACAATCATCCGGCATTAATGATAGGCACCATTACCTTAACGGAAATGGGACTTGATCCAATCACCTTAAAAACTATCTATCTAGCTAATATAATCGGTAGTGACATGGGATCATTGTTATTGCCCATCGGTACTCTTGCCTCGCTTATCTGGATGCATATCCTGAAACAGAACAAAATGAAAATAAAGTGGAAAGATTATTTAAGCGTATCCCTGATAGTCATACCCATAACAACAGTGGTGACACTGCTATTATTGTATTATTGGGTGCAAATGATTTTTAGCTGAATAAACCTCTAGGAGGAGATAGTAATGAGTGATGCTGTTGCATTACTGGGTAAACAGATTGATGTTCAACTCTCAGGAAAAAAAACCTTCAAAGGAATTCTGACTGATCTGAGCACGGATATTCTAGTGTTGTTCAATGGACAGCGGTATTTGTATTTTCCAATGCTGCATGTCCATAGATTCAATCTGAGTACAGAGATTGATAGCGAGATTAAATATCCTATTGAGTCCCCCATGATGGAAGAGATGGCGTCCATTTCCTATCGTAAAACATTAATGAATGCAAAAGGGGTTTTTTCAGAAATCCATGTTGCGGGACATATTCCTTTACACGGTTATATCACAAATGTTTTCAATGATTACTTTGGGTTCTACTCGCCTGTATATAAAATGATGTATGTATCGCTGCACCACCTTAAATGGCTTACTCCGTATTATCAACATGCCACACCATACACCCTCAATAAAGAGAGTTTCCCCATCAACCCGACAGGTGTGCCAATGCTTCGTTCTTTGGAGGACCAATTAAAGAAAAATGCAGGAAAGCTTGTAGTATTTGATGGGGGAGAGGACCCTATGAAAATCGGTGTGCTTAAAAAGGCTGAAAACAACTTGGTTGAGTTAACGACAGCTAGTGGGGATGATGTGTTTTTGAAGCTTTCACATATTAAAACCGTGTATATGCCTTAGATTAATAGAAATGAGGGGAAAGCCAATCATGCTTGCCCCTCATTTTCATCTTCTGCTAGATGATGGGGGATACCAACGGATTCGGGTTCCTGATTAAAAATCCATCGTCTTCGTAATCAATTTCCGTTTGATCTGTAAAATGGGAATCCGAGGGGTCAATCAAAATTTTAATATCGTGTAAAACAAGTATTTCCTCTTGCTCCTTTTTCGAGCTTGCCAAGCTTAAAGAGTAATTCATCTGGTTACAGCAAGTTCTGTTTATACCAAACCTCAAATACGTTTCCTCTCCAAAGCTATGTTGTCTATCTTTAATTGCCTGCCGGGCTTTCTCTGTCAGTTTTATCAAGATGTTCACTCCAATGTCGTTAGGCTGTTCATAAAAAGGGCGAGCGGTATATGTACCACTTTATCAACGTTCGATCTTCACGGTTAAAGGAGCACTGGCGTACAAATAAATAAATTTCGCTGTTCCATAATCCTTTGGATTGCTCCATTTCCACTATGCACTTTCCTTGTTCTTCAATCCCTCCCTTTTAAGAAGGGTTATTTTGAAAGCGGTTCCAATGTGACTTCGGTATGGGTATAATGATTCATCTTAGATTGCATCATTGATTGCGACCATTAAAAAATGATTATTTTTTGCGAAAAAATAGGTTAAAAGTTTTATGCCATTCACCGATAATACTATTGCGATGAGTATAAAGGTATATTCATATTGGTTGGAAGTAGGTCTAAAGATTCGAAAATGTTGCTTTGTTTTTGGAAAATAGTGAATTTTAAAACATTTAAGCGGATAAAGGAAGGGTTAAAATGTTTAAAGGAAAATTAAGCTATATGGTAATTTTATTGGTATTCATGGTTAGTTTCACTTTTTTACCTGGTTTAAAGGTCGAGGCGGCAGATCATGTGCATACTGTAATTTCTAATGAAACGGTGGAATCGATTGCCAAGACTTATGATATATCGAAGGAGCAATTAATGAAAACGAATGGTTTACCGGATGATCAGTTATATGTGGGTCAAAAGTTGACGATCATTCAAACTGCTTATACTCCTTCCATTTATCAATGGTCGGAGAGAGGAAAACAAATTGCGAACTATGCGAAAACCTTTGTAGGGTTTAAAAAGACAGCAGGAGAAGAGACGCCTGAAAAAGGGTTTGATTCCAGCGGACTGATTCATTGGGTGCTTTCCCAGCAAAGTGTGCCGATCGACCGTTTAACAGTAGATGGCTTTTATAAACAAGGGATGGATACCACCACTCCGAAAACTGGAGATATTATATTCTTCCTGGAAAAAGACAGCTTAAAGGTTGTGACTGCAGGTATTTATCTTGGCGAAAACCAATTTGTCAATTCTGGATATGGTGCAGAAACGGTTCAGGTTAGATCCAGCACAGAAAATTATTTTGCAAAATACCAAATTGAGTATAAAACATACACTCCTAAAGGAGAACATATCGTCCGAAATGGTGAAACGCTTAAAAGTATTTCGGAAAATTATGGCATTTCCGTGAATACGATTAAAAATCGTAACGCTTTACCGACTGATGAGTTGATGCAAGGACAGTATCTACAACTATACAGCAACCCGTTGTATCCGTTTTATGTAAACCAAGAAGCTGCATATGATAAAGCATATGATGTAATTAAGTATGGATACACCCTACGCGGATTCACCTTTGTTTTCGGGGAGGAGGATCCGATGATCGGAATGGATTGCAGCGGCTTCATCTATTGGGTCATGAAAGAGCAGGGCCTTTCAGTAAAACGAGGTTCCGCAGCGGACTACTACTCATTGCTGCCCAAAATCGAAGAACCAAAGGCAGGGGATTTAGTATTTTTTAGGGACACAGGTACAAGGCTGGGTGTGACCCATGTAGGCATTTACCTAGGGGATGGCCGTTTTCTCAATACAACGGAAAACGCAGGCGTTCATATTTCCAACCTTTCATCAGCTTATTTTGCCGAGAAGTTCGAAAGTTTCGGTCAAGTTGAAGGCCTTATGAACTAAGAAGAATAGGAAGCCTGCTTGAGTGTTGCTGGTAGCCTCTTTTAAAAAAGACGATAGGGAAGATCATTCAACCTGTTTATATTCCAGAGTCGCTTTTTCAAGGGCACGAACGAACCGATTAAAAAGATCCAAGGGCTTTACCCTGTTTTTACTGGTAAAGTCATTACCTTTGAATAAGCTTTTTCTAAGCTTCGTCGAAAGCTCCAATTGCACGCCTGCACCCGTTTTGGATGTGTTGGTAATGTTGTTCCCATTCATGCCTGAAAGGTGCTGCGGTGCGTCTTCAGTTTGAAATCCAGCTTCATTGAGTGAATGTTGAATCAAGTTCTTATAGGGTTCATTCCGTCCTCCAATGTACACTAGCGCGTTATGAACGTCGTAGTGGCCATGGATGGAAAGGATGGTCTGTGCGTTCGCTGCCATTAAAACGCCGATCGGTTCATTGAATAAGTTGGATGTTATATGAAGTACCTGGTTTCCTCTTGGTTTAAGACCTTCGAATAGATATGTGCTTGCACAAAGCCTTTCTCCAAGGGCGGCAGCAATCTCGCTAGTGCCTGGTTCGATATTCCCGCCATGTATGGCTAAGACTGCAATATCAGGTATCCTATGATGAACGATGATGCGGTAATCGAGGTATTCGTGTTCATTTTGCTGCAGTTCAGCAAAATCAGTATAGCTTTTCATGGTTATCCTCCCGTATCTGTAGCCTATTTATATTCTATACCCGTTGAAAGCAAAAATAAAAAAAAAGCGGGGATGCCCCAGCTTTTTTTTTTATTTTTCGATAGTCGTATATTGTTCTATTTTCTTTTGCTCATCGGGTGTTAAAGTTTCCGTGCGTTTGAACATATTACTGGTCACAAGCAGGGCTGCTATAAGAACTACAGGTATAACCCAGCTTGTTATTTTTTTTACGATATTCATATTCTAAGTCCCCTTATGCATTACTAAAATTCATATGGTATTTGATAGGAGAAGCTGGATAAGCATTTTTATTGCCGCGCTTTCCAGCTTCCATGTCTTCTTTTATCTCCAGCTCCGGATAGTCGTCCGTCTTTCTCGTTTTTAACGAGTACTTGAACCCCGCCATAATACATGGGTGAAATCTTCTGAATGACTTCGTATCCTGAATTTTCCAAGTCGGATATTATTTCATTCGAAAGCCTGGATTCCGTATAAATTTTCTTTCCATCAAAGACGAACCGATTACGGTCGATGATATCCTGAAATGAGCCTTCATTCTCTGTATATGAATAAAGGACCTGCATTAATACTTGAGGAATCCTATCACCGCCGGGTGAGCCGATCCCAATCGATTCCTTCCCTGGTTTCTTGAGAATGGTTGGTGCGGTGAAAGTTCTTGACCGTTTATATGCCTCTTGAGAATTCAGGCCGGACCGGAAATTTTTCAATTGATCGTTAAGGAAAAAGCCATTCGTATAGTCACCAGATCCGAAAAAGTTACTGAGTGTATTTGTTGTGGAAACGACAGTGCCATATTTGTCCATGATCACAAAATGTGTCGTGCTTTCATGTTCTTCGGAACCAAACGCTTCCTCATTTTCCCAACTTCCACTGTTGATCTTATTTTTAAGATTATTCAAGTGAATGGGTGAGAGCAATTGTTCAGCCTTAGAGTGACTTATTCCATCACCAGTATGTGCAGATCGATCTTGATAAGCAGTATTTGTGATGCCGCCCAGGATTTTCATATAATCTGATTTGCTTGAAGACTCGCCCAGGTTGGTTTCCTCGGCGAGCTTTAACATTTCAAGAACTGTTATCCCGGAAAAGGGAGGAGGGGCTGTATAAACGTCATAACCGGCAAATGTTCCTTGGACCGGGGTACGTTCTTTCACCTCATAGCGCTTTAAATCCATCAAGTCGATGTCTGTTTTTCTTTTAATATCCCGTGCAATTTTCCCTTTATAAAAACCATCAGGACCTTCCTGTTGAATCTTCTTCAATGTTTCAGCAAGTCTTTTTTGGATGAGGGTTTTGCCTGGTTCAATGGCATCTCCATCAGGATAAAAAAGTGAAGTGCTATCGGAATAGACCCTTGGCTGAGCTGCTTCTAAGCGTGATGATAACGTTGCGTCCACTTTAAAACCTCCTTCAGCCAAATCTATCGCCGGCTGAAGAAGATCTGCCATTGGTACGCTCCCATACTTATCGCTTATAACCTGCATGCCGGCCACTAAGCCAGGAATCCCCGCATTGTGTCTTGAACTTGGGTCTTCCGGAGAGGATTCACGATAATCGATAAAATTGGGGTCTCCGGATCCAGGGGTAATCAGCATACCGCCGCCGCCACCCACGCCAGATCCAAAAGGTTCGACTACACCTAATACATAGGATACCGCAATTGCGGCATCCGCCGCTGTTCCGCCGTTATCCAATATTTCCATCCCGACATCTATTGCGATTGGGTTTGAAGAACTGACCCCATATGATTGTTCCGTTTTACTCTTTATCGGATCATTCGTGTCAGAAATAGGGGGTGTCTTCGAACATCCAGCTAAATATATGAGCATGCAAAGGGAAATGAATACTTTTCCCGTCATACGATTAATCATCGATTATTCCCCCTGTTCGTTGAGCTTCCAAGTTGTTTCACTTTTCACATAGTATCCAATCGTTCCTTACTGAATGGGTTGTATGTTCTGTGGTGTAGCTTTTACTTCTTGTTTCTCTTGTGCAGCTTTCTTTTCTTTTGCTGCTTTTTCTTCTTGTGCAGCTTTCTTTTCTTTCGCTGCCTTTTCTTCTTGCTCACGTTGAACTTTATGGTCGATTACTTTCTTGTGATCCAATGTAATCTCGATGTGATCCTCTTTTTTCGACCATTGGGCTTTTTCACTTGTTTCCTTCGTCAACTGACGGTAAACACGTGATTTGTCGATTGAAGAGGTAGCTGGCCTTGGTGTTGCTTCTTCAATTTGCAGTGGAACGACATCGACCGTAGCTTTTCCGTCTTCCGCTAAATGGTATTGAACCATTGCTGAATCCTTCGTGCGTGTCCAGCCTTGATCGAATATGAAGTTTCCTAAGCTATAGAAAATGACTCCATCTTTATAAACATCAAACGATTGAAGCACATGGGGGTGATGGCCGATGATGATATCAGCTCCCGCATCGATTATTGCTTTAGCCAATTCTTTTTGACGGGCGGTTGTAGATGTTGAATACTCTATTCCCCAGTGAACATTCACCACAACCAAGTCTGCGTTGCCTTGCTTGGCATCCTTTGCTTTTCCAATCATTTCAAATAATAAATCAGGGTTGGTGTTCAATATCCCGGCTTTATTATTTTTTGGCACGGCATCCTTACCGTAAACATCTGTAAAGCCAAGTGTTGCGACACGGACGCCATTAACATCCGCATAGTTGATGCTATTTTTAGCTTCGGTGGTGTTCGATCCAACACCGACATAGTTCATATCCGCAGTTTTGAATTCATCAATCGTGTCAAGCAGTCCTCGTTCTTCGAAGTCCATCATATGGTTATTGGCCAAATTCATCACAGAGAAGCCAGCATCTTTAACGGCTTTCACACCACTATTATTGGAGTTTAACCTGATGGCCGTGTCTGCTTCCTTGTAGTTGGATGCCTCTTCTTTTAAAACGGGATGTTCATAATTCCCACTGACATAGTCTGAATCGGCAAAATAGGGTTTCATATAACGGAAGAGGTAATCATACCCGTGCTTATCCGTCACTTCTTGAACATAACGTCCCATCATCACATCACCGACCATTGTCATCGTCAATGGTTGATCAGTTTTTGAAGCAGGTGTTTTCACTTCTTCAGCCCGTCCCATCCAAGTGGTAATGACTAAAGCGATTAGTAATATAGGTAGTATGATTCCAGTGTATTTAAGATTCTGTTTCTTCGTACGTTTAATAAAGATAAGTGTTTTTTCTTTTGCATTTAAAGTCCGTTTCATTTTTTGCACCTCAGAATAGGTAGTACACGTTCATTAAACCGAAAGTTAAGCCGGATAATAAAAGCGTGCTGCCAAGTGTCAATGGCATTCCTTGTCTTTGAATGGTATTCGCTATCAATCCGGGTACAATTATACCGATTCCCCGAAACTCGAATATTTCAAATGGCATGACGGGGTAGACCATGTCCAATAGGAGTTTCAGGCAAATCCCGGTCACCATCATGGCTGCGAATTTTCTTCTTCCATATAAAATCACCCATTTTGAAAGGCCGTGAGTGACGATTAAATAAGTTACTACACTAATGACCAAGATGACCAGCATGATTTCCCATTGATCAAATACTAATGCCAAATAACCTGGCACAATAAGTCCTGCGGGTACGACACCCGTTTTTTCTGAAAATATAAGGCTAAGCGTTACTCCCAGTACTAGTGCTACATATAAATCCGATCCAAACATTAAGGTTCCTCCTACTTAACTTGCTTTCTGCTTTGTTTTAGATTTCATGAATGCTTCAATTAATGGTTCCGCTGCGCCGTGAATATTCCCGACACCGTAGACGATGCGATTTTTCATCAATGGGCGGAGACGGGCCACGATTTCTTCAGTTGACCAGTTTTCCAAATCCCAATATTCTTTTGTATCCAAATTACCTTGCTCGAATACCTTTGTTATTGGTGATGTAGTTTCACCAATGGCAATGACGATTTCAGATTTAATGTAAGGCAATACATCTCTTGCAAACTGCTCTGTACGGTCCACACGGTCAGCACGGCAGTTCATGATGACGATAGGAGGTTCTGTGCTGTATCCGAACGTTTTGACACGATCCCAGATGTTCAGCGTCGATGCCGCGTCGTTTGCAGCAAAGCCATTGACAAAGAAAGTTGGCTTGACTGGATCTCCAAATCTAGTGATCCGCATGGCCCCTGGATCTGGATGCGCATTTAACATGCCGCGAAAAGCTGTTTTTTCATCAATGCCTAAAGCTTCTGCAACAGCCAAAGCCAGTGATGCGTTATCCGGAAATACCATATAATCGAATTCGCGCAAGAAGTCTTCCGAGATTCTTGAATTATCTGCAACGATCACTTTTGAGTTGCGTTCTTTGGCAATTTTCTTGAAGAAGTCCAAATATTCACTTTCAATGGTAATCAAGTGACCATTATAAGGGATTGTAGCTGTAAAGGCTTCTGCAACCTCATCCATTGTCGGTCCCATGACATCCATATGGTCTTCTAATACATTCACGATGACCCCAATGTTTGCTTGGATCATTTTATTTTGGAAGATTAATTGATAGTCAGGCTGTACGGCCATACATTCACAAACAAGTGCTTCCGTTCCTAAATCTGCTACTTCTTTAACTACACGCCGTTGTTCTCCAATGTTCGGTCCCTCTGGGCGGCGTTTAATCGGTTTTTCTTTGTCGGTAAACCAGTAGATCATTCTAGCTGATGTTCCGGTTGTTTTACCTACTGTTTTGTACTTAGCTTCCTGGATCACACCTGTTATTAGACGTGTTACAGTCGATTTGCCTCGAATACCGTTTACATTCACACGTACCGGAATGGAATCGAGACGCTTCTGATGGCGTCTTTGTTCGAAGATGCCATAGCCAAGTAAAAAGATCGCACAAATAAATATTGGTGCCATTTTTTAACCTCTCTTTTTTTAAATATTTGATTTACTGAATACACACTACATGATTTTAAACTTAATAGGCAAGAGCCAATTATTCTATCGTAATATAACTGTTGTCAGCTTTTTGCAAAAAATGTATATAGGAGTGTAATAGTATCTAATGGAATAAAATGTTTTATGAGTCCAAAGATATGGAGAAAGTCGAGTAAAACCTTGATTTATTTACACTAAAATATGGAAAGTTTAATATATGGCCATTATGAATACAATTAAAATAGTTTTATAGGCATTTGAACCCGATTCTTAATGGCTGTATTTGTATAATAAATTGTTATTAAAAGTGAGGTTTATTACAATTTATTGATTGTTTATACCCATTAATTTGACCTAAACGTTACAATATTTACGTATTTGTCATTCAATGTAAGATAGTGCATCTATAGACATATGTAGTCGGACTTTTTTGAATATGGCCAAAGATGAGTAAAAGAACACATCTCTTTTTTTGTAAGTTTTGGGTTTTTTTCTAGAAAAATACCCGTGGGCCTATAATGTGACTTTTACCTAAAACATGAAATAAACTAAGGTTAATCCAATTTATTTAAAAAATACCTAGTTACTTCTATTAATATAGTGTTAATAGAAAAAAGAAAAATAAAAAAAGCTCAGAAGTATATCTGAGCTTTCGGCTTTTATATTTTAAAAGAATGATATGGGTAATGAATCTCCGTTTATCATGGAGAATGTGACGTTTGTAGGGTATAAACTACAACATAAGTAGCTTATTTTTTGAAGGAATCAGGTTAACTGGATTTTTTTCTGTCAGAAATTTCAATGTTGGGGCCTTTTTTACCGCCTTCAATCACATAAAGTCTAGGAGCTAATCTCCTCCTACCTTGATTTTCAGAATTCATCTTCATATAATTTTCGTATTCTTTGCGAAAGAATTTGTTGTTTTTCCGATCTAGTGCTTTTCTTTCGTTAAAATCTGCTATGAATTTGAAAAAACGTTTCATATGAATTCCTCCTTTTGGGGTTAAAAGGTCTTGGTTTAATAGTAACACATTATTGGTGAAATTTAACCTTTTTTTACAATTTTGGAGTGAAATTTATGCTTTTTGTGTGAAAAAAGTTGTGAATTGTTTGGTTTGCAAGAAAGCGTGCAATGAACCTTACTGAGTATAAGGGCCCGTGCATTGGGTTGAAATGAAATGCTGGATTAAGTGAGTTCTTGTACTGGTGATTTCCAGTAAGTGGGTATTGGAAGTGAGAAGTATTTCAGTAAGAATATTCCTAATAAATTCATTATACACTAAATATTCTGAAAACAAAAGAAAATATTCACTTCCAACCCTTTTGATAGATTTTTCTTTTCATGATTATTAACTTTTCATGATTATTAATGCGTATAGTCTTTTATACCCCAAATACACGAAAACAAAACAATCACCATGAAGGGGAGAAAAAGAAAATTTCCCGCGTTCAAGTGACGGGAAATTTTCTAGTATCATAATTGGAATTTCTTGACCTGTTCGGTTAGCAGTTCAGCGGAAGATGCGAGTTCACATGCATGATTCGTGACTTCATCCATCGAAGAGCTGGATTGTTGAGCGGAGGCAGAAACTTGTTCGATTCCTGCCGCGGACTCTTCAGTAACGGCTGCGATATCTTCGATGGCCTGATTGATTTCTTTACTATTTTTGGAGATATAGTTCAATTCAGCTGTAATATGCTGTATTTTCATTCCCATATTCCCGACAGAGTGATTGATTGTTTCAAAGGTTTGGCCGGTGAGCGTAATCTGTTTCGTGCCTTCATCCACCTGTGTATAACCATCTTCCAGGGAGTGGACGACCGTTTTTGAATCTGTTTGAATAGCGGTGACAATATCGGTGATATCCCCAACGGATTGTGTGACCCCTTCAGCGAGTTTCCGCACTTCAGCTGCAACGACGGCGAAGCCCTTGCCATGTTCACCAGCGCGTGCAGCTTCTATGGCTGCATTCAGCGCCAATAGGTTGGTTTGATTGGATATATCTTTGATGACCTGCACAAGCTGTGAGATTTCCTGTGATTGAGAATCGAGCCTTTTCACTTGCCCGACGGCATTTTTGACAATTCCGTCAATCATTTGCATTTGTTGGACCGAACTGCGCATTAAAGTGGTGCCCTCCTTGGTCAAGGATAGGATCTCGGTCGAACTTTGAGATACTTCCATTCCTTCAAGATGGGCCTGCTCGATCTTGCCGGTGAAATCATCCATCATGCGGACCATTTCAGCTGCCCGGTTGGCTTGTGAGTCCGAGCCTTCCGAAAGTTCGTACATGGTAGTCGCAATCTGTTTGCTGCCCTGTTGCACTTCATTTGCTGATTGAGTCAGATCCTCGCTTTGGTTGGAAACGGATTCGGATACAACCAGCATTTTTTCGATCGTATCACGAAGGTTTTTCTGCATTTGGTTGGCGGATACCGTTAATTCACCCATTTCATCATTTGACTTTTGCTCCAGGGGCTCATGATTCAGTTTTCCGTCAGCAACCATTTTCATCCTGTCCCTGACTTTAAAGAGGGGGGTGGTAATGAGGTTTGCAGTCACAAGTGCAAGCACAAGGCCGATAAGGACTGCCGCAATGGATATGATGATACTTGTAGACTTAACCGATTTCCCGCTTGCGATGACGGTTTCACCTGAAGCGACAATCGTTTTTTCGCGTTCGGAAGCTAGCTCTCTAAACCCATCCATCAATTCATTGCTTATTGGTGCAACTTCATCCTTTAGTATTTCTATAGCACGTTCTTCATTTCCTTGATCATATTGTGTAAATACGCGGTCTATAATAATCGTTCTCCAATCCACGCTTTTCTCAATCAATTCCTTCGTTTTTTCAGAATCACTTAAGGCTAAAAGATCCTCCTGAATGACTTTGCTTTCTTCGGTATATTTTAAGAACTTCTCTTTATTACTTTCGTCGCCAAATAGAATATAGCCTCTTGCGAGTGCGCTTCTTTGTGCAACATTATTGAGTAGTTGTTCTTCATCAATTAGAATCGGCAATTTTTGGCTAATAATATCTTTGGAATGTACAAGTGACTTATTGCTGCTATAAATATTAAATGCTCCTAAGATGATACACAAAGATATGATGAGTGAAAATGCTGCCAATATCTTTCCTTTAATACTTTTCAAATTAATGAACCCCTTTATCGGTATTTTATTCACTCTTTTTTTATCGGATAAATAATGGGTTATTTAAGCAGATGAGAAGATAACCAAGTTTTCCGTTAGGTGTGATTTTCCATAATCCAAACATCTTGATTTCTTCTCGTTTTCAAGTTACTATTGACTTGGAAAAATATAATATTCCGCGTTATGGCGGAAGAGGTTCTAGCTACCCTCTCAAAAAAACTAAGGAGAAACAGTGCTCTTTTCTTAGGGTGCTGTTTTTTTCCGTAAAAAGGAGTTTTATAGAAATGAAGAAGAAAGAAAAGGCAGTGGTTGTGTTTAGCGGAGGTCAGGACAGTACGACGTGCCTGTTCTGGGCGATGGAGAGATATGAGGAAGTGGAAGCGGTGACGTTTGATTATAATCAGCGGCACAGCTTGGAAATCGAATGCGCTCAAGAGATTGCCAAGGAATTGGGCGTGAACCATCATATCCTTGACATGTCACTGCTGAACCAACTGGCACCGAATGCTTTGACGAGAAGTGACATTGCAGTGGAGGACGGGGAAGACGGGGAATTGCCGTCGACGTTCGTACCAGGGCGGAATTTACTGTTCCTATCGTTTGCCGGAGTGTTGGCCAGTCAGATTGGCGCTAAACATATTGTAACCGGTGTCTGTGAAACGGATTTCAGCGGATATCCGGACTGCCGGGATGTATTCATTAAATCGTTGAATGTGACCTTGAACTTGTCGATGGACCAGTCATTCGTGATTGATACGCCGCTTATGTGGCTTAATAAAGAGGAAACATGGGAGCTTGCCGATCAGCTTGGCGCGTTCGACTTTGTCCGCGAAAAGACCCTGACTTGCTATAACGGAATCATATCAGACGGCTGTGGAGATTGTCCGGCATGTAAGTTGCGGAAAAAAGGATTGGATGACTATGTAAGCAGACGGAAGGTGCTTTCGTGATGTACGGTTTTACTATAGTAGATAAACTCCAAAAAATAGATCAAGATATTCAGCGCAGCCAATTGAAATATACAACTAAAAGGGTCATGGTCAGTAAGGAATTTACCTTTGACGCAGCACACCATCTACATGACTATGAAGGAAAATGCAAGAACTTGCATGGCCATACGTATAAGGTCATTTTCGGATTGAGCGGGTATACGGATTCACGCGGTTTGATGATAGATTTCGGGGACATCAAGGATATATGGAAAAATGAAATCGAAATCCACCTTGATCATCGTTATTTGAATGAAACCTTGCCGCTCATGAACACTACGGCTGAAAATATGGTTGTCTGGATTTATGAAAAAATGGCCGAAGCCCTTTCATTAAAGGAATATGAGGGTGCTAGGGTCGAATTCGTTCGACTATACGAAACGCCGACAAGCTATGCCGAAGCCAGACGGGAGTGGATGGAAAGTGAGTAAACTCCCGGTTATGGAAATCTTCGGACCGACCATCCAAGGTGAGGGAATGGTCATTGGCCAAAAAACCATGTTCGTTCGGACGGCTGGCTGCGATTATTCATGTGCCTGGTGTGATTCCGCATTTACTTGGGATGGCACCGGTAAGGAAGATACCGTCCAAATGACTGCCGAGGAAATATGGGATGAGCTGAAGCGGATTGGGGGTGCCGGTTTTTCCTTCGTGACGATATCAGGCGGAAACCCGGCACTGCTGAAAAACTTAAACAGCCTGGTAGCGATCCTACATGAAAATAAAATGAAAATAGGTGTCGAAACACAAGGGAGCAGATGGCAGGATTGGTTTCTCGATATTGATGAATTGACTATTTCTCCTAAGCCGCCGAGTTCAAAAATGAACACGGACTTTACGGTGCTCGACCAAATCATATCGAACATTGCCAATCGAAACCCTGAAAACCATGTCTCATTGAAGATAGTCGTCTTTAACGAAGAGGATTATCAATATGCTAAAAATGTACATGGCCGCTACCCCGATATTCCTTTTTATCTGCAGGTCGGCAATGACGACAGCAGTACGGCGGATGATCGTCAATTGATCAGCGGGCTTTTGAGGAAATACGAGGAGCTAATTGATAAAGTGATAGCCGATGATGAATTGAATGATGTGAAAGTGCTGCCACAGCTTCATACCTATATATGGGGCAACAAGCGAGGCGTGTAAAGATCAGAGACAGAAGGCGGTGTGATGCGTAATCACACTGCCTTTTACATATGGAAAGCTACCTATACCTTTTGAAGGTGAGTAGCTTTGAAGGATGATGTGTATTTAAGGCCATACCCAAATAACCGATCCATTCCAATATGTGCGGTCCAAATTGACCCGATCATCATAAGCGCATCAGACTTTAGAAAAATGGCTAGCAAAATCATGAAAATGGACAGGGTATAAGTGTGAAATAGGTTATAAACCTTTGCTCCAACTCGATCATCAATCAGATAGGCCAACATGGAAACATCAGGCGATAAAATAAATAAAAGGAAAATCCACCAGCTGAATTCATATAACGAATAGATGTAAATCATCGCTAAAAGGACCATGAGTCCTTCGATATGAAGGAATTTCTTTACCATTTTCCAACCTCCCAAAATTTAATTAACCATTGGTCAATAATTTTAGTGAAAAATCAAACAATGTTCTTGATGATATTTTTCACGTGAAAATAAGCTAAACCTTTTACATCTGGATAGGATAGTTCAGAATTGATATAAAAAGTTATGAATCCGTGAAGAGAAAGGAAAATGGACCATATGGATGCAGGATTCAGTTTGTTGTCGGTTAATTCTGTCAAGGATTGGATTAGCTTTTCATAGGTTTTATTAGAATCGAATTGAAGCAACTGCTGAATTTCTTTTTCCTTGGATAAAAACATGATGGAATAATGATTCTGTTGTGTTAAACCAAACTCAATGAAGCATAATAAAATCTTTTCGATTTTTTGAGAAGGGTCATTTTCCGACATGATGATATCATCGATTAAATGATTTAAAACGGAAAAATCCGTTTTCACCAAACTGTAATATATTTCTGCCTTATTTTTAAAGTGATAATAAATGGCTCCATGGCTGCAATCCAATGATTTAGCCAATTGTCTCATTGAGACGTTCGAATACCCTAAGGTTGCAAAAAGGTTTCTAGCTTCAGTCAATACCATTTCCCTGGATAATTCTTTACCTGCCGATTTCCTTGGCGACATCATTCCATCCCCCCCCCCTTGTTTATTGACCACTGGTTAAATGGAATGATACCGTACTGATTTACAAATATCAAAGATTAGACATTTTGCTAAATGGCTGTTTTAAGTGAGGATTTACCATTAAATGTAACTAGAATTTAACTATAACGTCAAACATAGTAAATGGTGAAATTATAGCATTCACTATTAACTAATAATATACTTTTATGGTAAAATGGAGGAAACTCAAGCCCGTTGGAAGGGATGAATAGATGAAAAGGAAATTAGTTATTTTGTCTACAATATTCATAGTATTTACCGGCTGTTTTTTATTCAATAAACCTTTTAATAATAAAACAAAACCTATGGAAGACATTATAATGGTGTATCCAGCAAATCGAGTAATAACAAATGAAGTGATACTCATTGGGGATGAGGCTGAGGGCAATCTACCTGATATCGATTTGAATGATGAAAAGGAATTGGAAAAATTGGCAAAAAAGCAATATGAGCAAGGTGAAAAGGGGGAAATAATTTTTACAGAAGAAAATCAGTGAAATCACCTAACTGTAATGACTAATGGGGGAGGAGGCAGTTATTGCTAGTTTCGGATAGTATCTATGGGAAACACATTGTAGAGGGAGTTCTGGAAGAGCTGATAGTAAGCAAACCGGTCCAAAGATTGAAGGGAATACATCAGGGTGGGGCAAGTTATTTAGTTAATGAGAAGTGGGATGTCACACGATTTGACCATTCAATTGGTGTGATGTTGTTAATAAAGGCGTTTGGCGGTTCATTAGAGGAACAAATCGCGGGCTTACTGCATGACGTATCCCATACTGCATTCTCACATGTTATAGATTTCGTTCTGGATTGTATGGATGAAGATTATCATGTAAAGATATATGATCATGTCATTATGGAATCTGAAATCCCATTTATATTGAAGAAATATGGATATGATTGTAAAAATATTGTTCAATCAAAATGGGAAATGCTTGAACGGCCAGCACCTGGGTTATGTGCCGATCGGGTGGATTATACTCTCCGGGATATGCATCAGTATGGATATATCACACTTGAATCCGTTCATGACTTTCTTGATCATGTAATCATAGTAAATGGAAGAATGTATCTGGATAATATTGATTCGGCGGAATGGTTTGTGAAAACGTATTACAGTGAAGTTATTGATTTTTTCATGAACCCACTTAATATATATGGCTATGATATCTTGGCAAAGACGTTAAAATTGGCTTTGGCTAAAAACCTGATCAGCCTTGATGACTTACTTGGTACAGATGAAGAAGTCATATCCTTGTTAAGCTCCACTGAAGACGATGAAGTGCAAAATCTGTTAAAAAGGATCCATTGTAACGTGAAGGTGAAAGAAGATCAATTGGACTATGATTTACATCGGAAAAATAAAGTGCGCCTGATGGATCCTTCCATTATTCAAGGAACCCAAGTGGTGAGAGCATCCAGTTTATCCGAAAAAGTGAAGAACATGGGAATTGAAGCCTATGAAAAAGCTTCGAAGGGCATGTATCTAAAGGTGATTTCCTATTGAATTTCGCGTCAAACCAAACAGAAAGTGAAAAACTCACGGAATCCATCCTTGAGTTTTTTTCGGAAACATTACCCGTAAATTTATATAGACTATCGACCACTTGTAAGCCGCTTTCTTTTAACTTGATATTCGAGTGGTGGCATTTTATCGATATTCGAACACCATTAAATCGTAAAGGCTTAACAGGTACAACATAGTTAAATATTGTCAGTGTTATTGTTCTGGCAGGCGGCATGCCCAACTGCCGGTTTTGGAGATCTTTTTCGCTGAACCAGCACCTTAAAAAATTAATGACGCTCTCAAATTAGTAACACCACTTTCTAAATAACCCTTTAAACAGGTTAAAGTATATACCCACCCCTCTTTTTGTCCTATCATTTTTTTTATTATTTCAGGGACGTCTTCCTTCAAACCGGATTCGTTTACTTCAATAATTGAACTTGTATTATCCAGCTCTTTTAATATAATTGTTACGACCGTTTCTTGGGCGTTGCCTCCCCACGAATACTCGATTTTCCTATTTTCCTCGACTTCTAATACATGTATAACCACTTCAGCATCGTATTCGTTATATCTCAATGTAAGCGTCCTGCCTTGCTCCCATCTTTCAGAACTCGATGAGAACCAAAAATTCCCGATTTTTTCAGGGTTTACTATGGCTTCAAACACCTTATTAGTTGGCTTGCCTATTTTAAATTTCGTAGTTATTTGAGTATCCATACTATATCAGCTCTCTTTCGATATGTTTAAATAAGTTCCCACTAACACCTAATTAACCCGATCTACATATATTGGCGGCAAGGTCCGTCCAGTTTCAAGCAAGCTCTTCAGGTTACATAGAATAGCTGGCCATCCATTATTTATGCCCTTAAAGGTATTGTCACCATATACGAAATCGGTCTCCAATAGCTCTTCATGCGTAAGTGTTAACTTCACAGTAGATTCATCTATTGGCTGCAGTTGAAAAGTGACCCGAGTAGGATCCTCGCGGGGTGTTTCGTCTCCTGTCGTGTTCCATGTAAAAGAGAGCAGTTGCAGCGGCTCACACTTAAGTACATTTCCATGATCAGTGATTCGTCCATCTTCCAGCAAATATGTAACGGCTGCGCCTTCTTGAAAGGATGACTTGATTTGACATCCAAAGTGATATTTTTTTGTGAATTCGCCACTCGTTAGGGCTTCCCAAAGCTTCTCTGGTGTGGTTGCGATATAAATAGGATAGACAAACGTTGGTTTTTTCATTATTCTTTTTCCTCCTCGCGTTTATCTTCTAGCATTCCTTATCAAGTCCGTGCCAAATAAAAACAATAAGGGTTGCAATATCAAAATCATATCATAGCTCTATCAATGATTGTCTGCTTTTTATATCCAGCCGGCCAAGCAGTTTTCTGCGACAGGAATCGGCAAAAGTCTTAAAAACCCTTTGGCATCAAAGGAACATTTGCTAAGTGTTAAGCTTTGGCAAAGCGGATATTGGCTTATCGAGTCTGCAAATGAAATCCGTGGATTCGCACCATTCCCAGTGACTAAAACGAAATCAAGAAGGCGATTATTGAAAGGATATAAGCTTGAATACATTTAGGATCAGGCCATATGGAAACTTCTTGATTTCCAACCGTTTTCAAGCTACGATAAATAAGGAAATGATAATCCGCTCCGGCGGAAGAGGTTCTAGCTACCCTCTCAAAAAAACTAAGGGGAACAGTGCTCTTTCTTAGGGTGCTGTTTTTTCTGTATAAGGAGAATGAATTAAATGTTAAGAATTCTATTTTATTTAGTATCCATCGTCACGGCGAATGTGGTTACAGCAGCTTTTGATCCATTACATTTGGGCATGTTCATCATTCCGATGGGTACATTGCTCATCGGAGGAACCTTCATCTTTCGAGATCTGGTCCAGAATAAATTCGGCCGTGCGAAAACCTATATGTGTATAGTTACCGCACTTATTTTATCTGCATGTGTTTCATTTTTATTAGGAGATACGTTATTGATTGTATTTGCTTCCGCATTATCGTTCGTGGTGGCAGAAACAGCGGATACGGAAATTTATACCCGGTTAAAGCTCCCGATGAGTTGGAGGGTGTTTTACAGCGGGATCGTTGGAGGGTTTTTCGATTCTGTGATATTTGTCGTGATTGGCCTAAGTCCACTAGGTGCCAATATATTGCCATGGGAAGCCGTACCCGCTGCGATTATCGGCCAAATCATCGTTAAAACAGTCATTCAGTCAATCGGTGCCGTACTGTTGGGACGAATCAACGTAAGACTGGAAAAGCGCGTAGTCTCCGGTTGAATTCTAGGAGGGATGCACCGATGGATGGAACCAAAAAGGAAGAAGATAAATGCTATTGCCTCGAGGCCTTTCGCGAAAAATATGGTCCGCATGTCCAGGGGGAATGTATGAAGCTCTCCTGCGCCAATTATCGGAAACATAAAGGAATAGACAAAAAAGGGCCAAATTAGGTCCTTTTTTTGCGTGACTGGAGTAACCCACGAGTAAACAGCGCGAAATCAAGAGTGTAGCATGAATTCACGAGTAAACGGGCGAAACTCACGAGTAAATGTGCGAAACTCACGAGTAAACGTGCGGAATTCACGAGTAAATAGTCCAAACTCACGAGTAAACGTGCAAAACTCACGAGTAAATGTGCGAAACTCACGAGTAAATGTGCGAAACTCACGAGTAAATAAGCCGAACCCACGAATAAACAGCGCGAAATCAAGAGTGTAGCATAAATTCATGAGTAAACGTGCGGAATTCACGAGTAAATGTGCAAAATTCACAAGTAAATGTGCGGAATTCACGAGTAAACGTGCGGAATTCACGAGTAAATGTGCGAAACCAGGAGTGTAGCATGAATTCACGAGTAAACGTGCGAAACTCACGAGTAAATAGTCCAAACTCACGAGTAAATGTGTGAAACTCACGAGTAAATAAGCCAAATTCACGAGTAAATAGCAAAAAAATCTTCCTGGACGTTTTAATAATGGGTGCAGGAAGTTTTTTATCTTGTTTTTTAGGTCAGAATTGCTCTGCGCTTTTCTGAACTAATTTTTCCAGGAAGAAGAAGCATTTCCGTTTCCGTTCAAGTTCGGTTTGCCCGGTTTCTGTGACATGATAATATTTCCTGCGACCTGACTCAGACTCTTTCCAATGGCCTTTTATGAATTTTTTGGTTTCTAACCGTTTAAGGGCTGGGTAGAGGGTGCCTTCACTGATTTCGTATTGCCCCTCGCTCATTTGCTTAAGAATCTTCGTCATTTCATAGCCATACAGCTCTTTTTGTGAAAGAAGTGAAAGCAAAAGGAGGTCAATGCTTCCCTTCATTAATTCTTTATCCAATACAATCTCCTCCTTTTTCATTTTTAAAGTGTAATACCTTGTACATCGTATTACAAGGTGCATTTTACTTTTCTTAAAAAAAATGGTTAAATGACGATTGCTAAATAAAATCAATCATAGTAAAATGTGCTTCGGAACGGATGAGTTGTAAAGAGTGTGGTAAGGATAATAAATACATGATTTAACTGTTTGAATGAAAATACGGAATAGGATAGAAGAAATCCCACTCAAGGGGTATTAATTGATTTTTTTTTAAAAATCATTTAGATTCTATTTATCAACAAGAGCAGAAAGAAGGTCCTAGATAGATGAAAGTGAAAGCACCTGAGTCATTCACATACAGAGGTGGAAAAAGAGCTGTTCTTTTACTTCACGGGTTTACCGGAAGTACAGGAGACATGAAGAAATTAGGGAAATACCTGAATGATCGCGACTATACTTGCCACGGACCCCTTTATAGTGGGCATGGCGTATCAGCCGAGGAACTTGCTAAAACAAGTCCAAAGGAATGGTGGAAAGATGTAGTGGAAGGTTATCAATTCCTTAAAGATGAAGGCTACGAGGAAATTGCTGTTGCAGGAATTTCTTTAGGAGGATTGTTCTCATTAAAAGTAGGAATTGAACTTCCTGTAACAGGGGTAGTTGCAATGTGTGCACCGACACAAGGGAAAAGTAGCGATCGACAAAAAAAACGCTTGCTCAATTATGCACAGGCCTATAAGAAGTTTGAAGGCAAAGATGCAGACCAAATTGCTGCCGAAGTGAAGCTGTTGGAAGAAGACCCTATGACTTCGCTGAATGATATGGTGAATATAATAAATGAGACGGGTGAAGATTTAGATTTAATCACATCACCAACTCTTGTTTTACAAGGGCGTTTGGATGATCCCGACTATACGAACAGTGCTACAGCGATTTTCAATGAAGTCGATACGCAGCATAAACACTTGATATGGTATGAAAACTCTGGCCATATAATCACATTAGGTAAAGAACGTGAGCAGGTTTATGAGGATGTGTACAAGTTCTTAAATACTCTGCATTGGTCGGAGTAATAAGAGAGTTTTCTTGAAGGTCATGAATGTGATATGATCCCCTTTAAGTTTGAAAGTGTAAAGCCGACATTTATATGTAGGTTTTACACTTTCTTCTTGAGGGGATTTTATTTTGGCTGCAAAAAGAAATAACTCCAATTTTCACCGGGATTTATTTTTAAGCGAGAAAAAAGTATTTATATTCTTTCGCAGTACTAAGGGCTTCAAGGAGCTATTTGTAAAAAAAGACCTTTATGTTATCGTTATTATCAATGGTTGCTAATAAAATATCGTTCACGTCCGCATTATAAGTCATTTTGAGACTTTTTTTCAGCCATACTTCGTCTTTACCGTCTTGATTTAATTCTTTAAAATCAATCTTCCCCTCTTTAATAATCGTTTTAGGTAAAGTGAAGGCTTTAGTTGCTAGATGCATATCTGCTGGAGTTAGCGCTTTATATTGAGGATCTAAAAACAATGAAATAGTACCATCAGGTTCCCATAGTGCGAGTGATACTTTTTCAATATCGACAATTTTTTCTTTTCTTAATTCAGATAGTAAAAAATCGATGGAGATTCGAGCCCTTGCTAAGCTTTTGTAAACGATTTGCCCATTTTCGATAAGGGTAAAGGGTGAGGGGTCAAAGAACCTTCGGAGTTTGCCCCACTTAAGACTTGTGAACACATTAATGATATATAAAATGACTAATACACAGGTCGTTATCATTGAACCCTTCAAACCTGAATGTGCATCAGACAAAGGGTGGGCAAGAATGTTCCCAATAATTAATGCCATTATAAAATCAATTAATCTTAACTGAGAAATGGCTCGTTGCCCCATCAATTTAACCGAAAAAAGTAAAACGATGAAGGATGTAATGGCTCTCAACATCCACTGAACTGTAGTAAGAGTTTCCTGGCTATAAATAAAATCCACCAAAATCCACGTCCTTATAAAGGAAATATACTATTTAGTATGAAGCATTTAATCAAGGATTATCACAGGTGGGAAGTTTTTTTAAAACGGCATGACTCTAAAGGGTAATATTGCGAATTTACTCGAGCTATAACAACACCGCTATAAAGCAGGTGTTTTTTATTGTTGATGGGGGGGATATACTACTTCATAAGTATTACCCAACATTGGCCCTTCGGAGACTTCTTTTTAAAATGTTTTCGAAAAATTTATATTAATATAACAATTGTAAAACGTATTGTAATTGAAAATAAACTGATTTAAAATGATATCTTTCCTAAGAAATTTATTTAAAAAATATCCTTGTATAATATCAGTAACAATGGTCTGATAGTTTCTACCTGGCAGCCGTGAATAATGCCGGACTACAAGGAAGTATGAAAATAAAAGAGATGAATAGGTTTATGGTTGGTTCGCTTGAAAACTTGATCCAGCATACCCCCTTTTTAAAGAAGGCTCTTACTTTTTCACACTTTCTTCCTGCGGCTGAAAGTGTAAAAAGGTAAGGGCTTTTTATATAAAAAAAATGAATGGGAAATGATATATCCAAAGGGGATGAAAGCATGTATTTCTTATTGAATATACTGGGTGTTTTAGTTGTAATGGGCATCGTTTACCTTTGTTCACCTAATAAAAGGAGCGTTAAGTGGAAAGCCATTCTTACCTTGCTGGTTCTTGAATTGCTTATCACAGGGTTCATGTTATCAACTAAGATAGGGGCGTGGGTCATTAATCTGATCGCTTCATTCTTCACCTGGTTGATTGGATGTGCAAATGAAGGGATTTCATTCGTCTTTCCTTCAGTTATGGCAAATGAACATGTGGATTTCTTTTTCAGCGCATTGATGCCAATTATTTTCATTATCACGTTTTTTGATGTTTTATCGTATTTCGGTATACTTACCTGGATCATTGATAAAGTGGGATGGCTCATCTCAAAAGTATCCGGTTTGCCAAAACTTGAGAGTTTCTTTTCGATTCAGATGATGTTCCTTGGGAATACCGAAGCACTTGCTGTTCTCCGCGTTCAACTCGGCGCGATTAAAGATCAGCGACTTTTGACATTTGGAATCATGAGCATGAGCAGCATCAGCGGTTCAATCATTGGAGCCTACCTATCCATGGTACCGGCAACCTATGTATTTGTAGCGATACCTTTGAACTGCTTAAATGCCTTGCTGATTGCTAACATGCTAAATCCCGTCGATGTCAGTAAAGAGGAAGACGTCGTTTATGTACCTTCTAAAGAGGAACGTAAAGATTTCTTTTCCACCATTTCTAACAGTATGCTGGTGGGGGCCAAAATGGTCTTCGTCATCATGGCAATGGTAATCGGTTATGTGGCGTTAACGGCCAGTGTAAACGGTATTTTCGGTTTCTTTGTGGATGGCCTGACCATTCAAAAAATCTTCTCTGTCATTTTTAGTCCATTTGCATTCCTGCTTGGACTAACAGGACATGATGCCATGTATGTCGCTCAATTGATGGGAATCAAGCTTGCCACGAATGAGTTCGTCGCCTTGCTCGATTTAAAAGATAAAATCAGTACGCTGTCTCCGCATACAGTCGCTGTTGCTGTCACTTATCTGACGTCATTTGCCAACTTCAGTACAGTGGGAATGATTTATGGAACATTCAATTCCATCCTAAATGATGAGAAATCGAACATTATCGGAAGGAATGTCTGGAAACTGCTGCTAAGCGGGATGGCTGTTTCCTTGTTAAGTGCCATGATGGTTGGATTATTCGTTTGGTGATACATTATAAAAGAGAGGGCATCCATTTTTTAAAAATGGGTGCCCTCTCTTTTATTCTGGAGAAAAAAGCTGTGCTGGGATTTTCCATGCACAGCTTTTTGGTTCATTTCCTCAAATAATTCTCCGTATAATATGGTTTATTTTCCTTATCGAAGGCCACTCCGACACCGAGCGATTCAAAATCCTTCTGTAATTTGTTTTCCCTGTGGCCAATGGAATTCATCAGGCCTTCATGGGCAAAGATACTGCTATTCTGACCGGCAGCCAAGTTTTCCCCAGCCATTCGAAACTTGATTTTGTCATCTTCCATCCTGTCGAACGGGGATTCTCCTTCAAGGTTTGTATGGTTGAAGTATTGATTCACGGCCATATCTGTACTGTGATCCTGTGCAGTGACCTTCACTCGTTTATCCCATGAAAGCACTGAGAGATCATGATTGACCCGTGATGCATTGGTCAAATCGAATAATTGATATTCAAAGCCTTTCTTTAACTCGGGGCTGGCTTTTGCAAAATAGCCGCTCTTTTGCTTTTCCAGTTTTTCGTCGATGATCTGGATCGATGTGACTGTATTATTTTCATGTTTATCATAAAAAATGGTCACATAGCTATTATCCATTTTAAACATATCGTATTCGCCATCACTTCGAATCTGATAATAGACGTTGCCTTTAAGCAGTTTTGTTACAGGCTCGCCCAATTTCGCAGTCACGGTTTCCTTAGGGGTGCCGCGTTTAATGCCTTCCTTTGAGGAAATCAAATCTTGATTCGTATATAAACCAACAACTTTATTGTTATTATCGTAGGCAACCATGAAGAAGTTTTGATAATTTTCGTGATAGGCGAACCAGTCTACGCCATATTCATTCCGCGTTTTCCGCTTTGCTTCCCCAGCCAGTTTTTCTACGTCATCCTTTGTGTCGCCAATTTCGATATTACTGACTGAAAAGGATGCTTCAGAAGGTGCTTCCAGTGCTGGTTTTTTCACTTTTTCCGTTTCTTGCGTTTCTTTTTCTGAAGCGGTATCCAAAGTTTCAGCCAGCGAACCCATCAGGTTGTTGACTCCGGTGTTCAGTTTTTCCAAGGCAGTTGAAACCTCGGGCCCGTTTATAAAGGAACGAACATCGGATGCAAAGGAACCAACCCCCGCCTTGAATCCAGACTCCTGAATATTTTTACCATATCCATACCAAAATCCACCGAGTAGGAGTATGAGAACCACAATATTAAACAAATTCCGCAAATCGTTCACTCCTGCTCTATCTGGGATATAGAATCCCGATTATTGAAATATCAGCTGCAGCACACTTAAAACAGGTGGAGCACATAACAAAAAGAGTGAACACATGATTAGTATTTGGGAGGCCGTTTTTGGAAGCTTTTCCTTCCCTTTTCCCGAATACCAGCCACTGAACTGAAGTTTATTTCTATACCAGACAAATAATAAAATGAGTATCGCAATCGAGCCTAGCCAGCCATACTGATTCGGCTTAACTCCTATGTTTATATATATACCGTTTACAATATTCGAAATGATCGATCCGGCTATCCCGAATATTAATATGATGCGCATCAATTCTAATAAGACCCTCATATGTCACTCCTTGGTTTCACCATTATACTCATTTGTTTACAAAATAAAAACTTTAAGTGATTAACACTGTCCTGCTTGATCACATACAGAGTTTACACGTTAAATCGCATACATATTATACCAAAAATATAGTGGGGAATAAAACGGATGCCTCTTACGATGGTATTTTTATTAGGTTATTAATTAATGGATAATAATGTTATAATTTGTTAAATTAATACACTGAGGCGGAATGCTTTATGGATAACAAAACTCAGCTGGCTTTCATTCTTGTTTTAATACCTCTCGCAATATCGATTTTTATTTGCTTCAAACCTGAATTATTAATATCTGGAGGATATGATTCAGCTCTTGTCATTTTCACTTTGCATTTATTAGTTAAATTAGGAGAATTCATTATAAACAAAAAAAATAGCACATTTGAGCTAATCTTTTTTGTTTTATTCTTCAATGATGATGTTTGATCGGTTCAGCAAAAAAACGGAATCCCTTTAGTGGACTCCGTTTTTTTGTTTTGAATTACTTTAATTGATCATTCAATACACTTTCCTCGAGAACGGAAAACTTATCCCCATACACTCTGGTTATGTGATTTTCCCCCCACGTACACAGTGCGGATAGGATACTTTCCAGGCTTTGCCCATACTCACTAAGTTCATATTCCACTTTAGGGGGGACTTGGTTATAAACGATACGATTGATGACCTCGTCCTTTTCTAACTCCCTCAATTGTTGGGTCAACATTTTTTGGGTGATGTTCGGCATAAGGCGCTTCAATTCACTGGTCCGCTTTTTTCCGTGGGTCAGATGGCAGAGGATTACGCATTTCCACTTTCCGCCCATTACTTCCAGTGTCGCTTCAACTGATATATTGTATTTCTTTTTTTGCATGATTGGCATACTCTCCTTATTTTATAGGTACTAAAAGGTGCCTATATCACTATAAAGTACGTACTGTTTTTTATTTCTATTATAACTCATAATAACATTTGCACACCGAATTCAACTGTACCATTTATAAAAAAAGTTGCTAAGGCAATTTCAATGATAGTACAAAACGACGAGAAGGAGAAGAGGATATGATTTCAAGTAAAAATAGAAGTACATGGGCATTGCTGGCTTTAGCGATCAGTGCCTTTGCGATTGGAACAACAGAGTTCATCAGCGTGGGACTATTACCACTCATTTCTAAAGATTTACACATTACAGTGACGACGGCGGGATTGACGGTATCCTTATACGCCTTAGGGGTCATGTTCGGGGCACCTATCCTGACATCCCTGACATCGAATATGTCGCGAAAGACTTTATTGCTATGGATAATGGTCGTGTTCATTGCCGGAAATGCATTAGCGGCTTCTGCGACCACGGTCGGTGTATTATTGATCGCACGTGTCATTTCAGCGCTTGCACATGGTATCTTCATGTCAATCGGCGCTACGATTGCTGCTGATTTGGTCCCTGAAAACCGCAGGGCAAGTGCCATCGCCATCATGTTTACAGGCCTGACGGTGGCAACGGTGACCGGAGTTCCTTTTGGAACCTTCATCGGTCAGCAATTCGGCTGGAGATTCGCTTTCATCATCATTGTGGCAATCGGCTTGATTGCTTTCATCGGGAACAGCATCTTGGTCCCGTCCGATTTAAGAAAAGCTGCACGGACAACGTTCCGTGATCAAATCAAATTGGTTACGAATGGCCGATTGCTGCTAGTATTCATCATTACAGCATTAGGGTATGGAGGTACATTCGTTGTCTTCACGTACCTCTCGCCATTACTTCAGGAAGTGACAGGGTATAAAGAAGGAACTGTGGCATTGATTTTGTTAGTATATGGAGTAGCCATAGCAATAGGAAATACCCTTGGCGGGAAATTCGCGAATCGCAATCCTATTAATGCCCTATTCTATATGTTTCTTATTCAAGCCATTGTACTTGTTGTCTTGACTTTCACTGCACCGTTTAAGGTAGCCGGTCTAATTACGATCATTTTAATGGGATTATTTGCATTCATGAATGTACCGGGGCTTCAAGTGTATGTCGTCATGTTAGCGGAGCGTTTCGTGCCGAGTGCAGTGGACGTGGCGTCAGCCATCAATATTGCTGCCTTCAATGCGGGAATCGCCATTGGTGCCTACTTAGGCGGGGTGATTACGGATTCGATCGGACTGATTCATACAGCGTGGATAGGTGGAGTTATGGTGTTTGCAGCAGTGGTTTTAACAGCTTGGAGCCGTGCCTTGGAAAGTAAAGACCGTTCCAAGGGAACTGGCAAAATAGCATAGGATTGAAAAAGTGATGCATGTTAGAAAAAGCATGCTATGCGTTTAGAGTATCATTAACCAAGTATCATTGCATACCTTCAGCGAATGATGGGAGGTTCCTTGAAGGGATGTAATGATACTGATACTTAAACGCATTACAATCTTAAAAACAATGAAGAAAAAATTTGGGGGTAGAGTATAATGGTGAAAAATTTACAAGATACAACTACGTTGCATAATGGAGTTAAAATGCCTTGGTTCGGATTGGGCGTATTTAAGGTGGAAGAAGGACCGGAGCTGGTAAATGCAGTTAAAGTGGCTATTAAACATGGTTATCGCAGTATCGATACGGCTGCCATTTATGAAAATGAAGAAGGGGTCGGACAAGGGATCATTGAGGGCTTAAAAGAAGCTGGAATCTCAAGGGAAGACTTATTCGTAACTTCAAAAGTCTGGAATGCTGATTTAGGATATGAATCAACAATCGCGGCTTACGAAAAAAGCTTAAAGAAACTTGGCTTGGAGTACTTGGATTTATATCTTATCCATTGGCCTGTGGAAGGAAAATATAAGGAAGCTTGGAGAGCGATGGAAACTCTTTATAAAGAAGGAAAAGTAAAAGCGATCGGTGTGAGCAATTTCCAGATTCACCATCTTAAAGATTTAATGAAAGATGCCGAAGTGAAGCCGATGGTCAATCAAGTGGAATGCCATCCGCGTTTAACTCAAAAAGAAGTTCAGGCATTTTGTAAGGAACAAGGAATACAACTTGAAGCGTGGTCACCATTGATGCAAGGTGAACTTTTGGATAATGACGTTTTACAAGCAATTGCGGCCAAGCATGGCAAATCAGTTGCACAAGTCATTTTGCGCTGGGATATACAAAATGGGATTGTAACGATTCCCAAATCCACTAAAGAACATCGTATTGTAGAAAACTCATCTGTATTCGATTTCGAATTGACGGAAGAGGAATTGAACCAAATTGATGGATTGAATCAGAATCACCGTGTTGGTCCAGATCCTGATAATTTCGACTTTTAATCAAGTATGAAGGAGAGGGACGGGATATCCGTCTTTCTCTTTTTTTATTGGAAGACCGCATTAGTGGAGATGGACATGCCGACCGATTGCTGGAATTCGAGCAGCCTCAGTTTTTCTGGTGTTTTTGATTGGGATTCAAGCATTAATACAGTTTCATTCCTTATAATGCCAGCGAATATACTATATTCGCTGGCATTTTTACATCCTGGTCCCATTGTGACTATAGTAGGGATTTTTCGGTTATGTATGGACTTGATGTATTTACGTTTTGAACGTAAATAAATATAAAATTGAATAGTTTGTTGCATTTTAGCCGAATGGCCATCAAGGAAAATGAAAATAAAGCCCTAAGAATCATTGCGCGGGCGGTTTCCGACAAGGGAAAGGATGTAAGCCTTTTCACGTGAAATGAAGTAGGGTTTATTTTATGGTTAATAATGGTCGTTATTCCAATTGGTGGGTTCATCCCTGCCTTGCTCCAGTTTTTTGAATGACAAACGATTGCATGTTCAAAAGGGTTTTTTTTTAATTCAAAGGGATGGAAGGGGAGCAAATAATATGTATACAGAGAGATTCAACAATGCTACTGAGTCCAAAGATATCGTAGGGGGAAAAGCTTTAAATTTAATTAAAATGACTAAATTGGGCATGCCCGTCCCAAATGGGTTTGTCATTAACAATGATTCCTTTATGCACTTTGCAAAAATGAATGAACTGGATTTAAAGAGTGAAACCATTCAAATCGAGATTATGGAAGCGGGCATCCCGGAAGATTTATCAAGCATCCTGTTGAGTTCTTTTCATGAGCTGCGAGAAGAATATACATCCTTGGCAGTCCGTTCTTCTTCGGGTACAGAAGACCTGGAAGGGGCATCCTTTGCCGGTCAGTATGAAACATATCTGAATGTTAAAACGGAAGAAGAATTCCTATCAAGGGTAAAAGGTTGCTGGGCCTCCTGCTTCGAGAACCGAGTCCAGCAATATACCGAAACCATTCATGAAAAAGTTGAAAAAATATCAATTGGCGTTGTGGTTCAAGGTCTGATACATTCAGAGGTTTCAGGAGTGGTTTTCAGCCATGATCCCGTTACATACAATTCAGAACATATATTGATCAATGCCAGTTATGGGCTCGGGGAGGCGGTGGTATCCGGTGTCGTTACACCAGATACCTATTTGGCTAAACGTGATGGTACAAAAATCAAGAAAATCAAGGGCAGCAAAGAACTGAAAATCGTTTCCGGCTCCACAGGCACTGAAGAAGTGGAAACCACTAGAGCGGAACGGGATGCATTTTGCCTAAATGATGCGATGATTTCACAATTGATTGAATTGACACTAGAGGTGGAGAAGCATTATCGGCATCCTGTCGATTTGGAATTCGGAGTTCAAGATCAAAAGGTATATCTCCTGCAAGCCCGTCCGATCACAACGGTGGTCGAAGACACAGAAGACATTCCAATTGCCAGGAAAGAGTTTATTTTGGAACGGAATGATAAGGATGAATTTTGGTTTTTGATCGATTCCAGATTTCCTGATCAAATCTCACCACTATTCGCTTCCATTTTCACTCAACCATTTTATCAAGGAATGGCTAAAGCGACAGAGGAGCTGAGGGAACCGACGGGATATCTCCAAATGAAAGTCCATAACGGTTATTATTACGGAAAGCAGATCCAATCCGGAACGGACCCACAGCAATTGAACATAGAAAACGAAAAGCTTATGGAGGACTTGTATCCAGAGATGACTAACAGGATGTATGATATCATCCATGATCATTTGTTGCCCATTTATCGATATATGGATGAGGAAACATCGAAGGTATTCACGGCTGAAAAAGTCAAAAGAGGGTTAGATGAGTTAGAAGGGTTTTTCAAGGAGGTCTATTATTGGCACTTTATGATCGTCCTTCCACATATGAGCATTAATATTAAGCTTGAAAAGCTATTTCAAAGCTTGTTAGGGAGCGAGCCACGCCATGAACTTTACCAATCCATGGCCGGAGTCATGAATAAGTCACTGGAATCCGATCGAATCTTATGGCAATTATCATTGAAAGCGAAGAATGAACCTCAGTTGCAAAAGGTCATCATGGATTCTGATGAAGGAAACTTATACCAGGTGCTGAGCGCTTTTGGGAAAGGGAAGGATTTTCTGGACCGAGTTGATAATTTCGTCAATGTGTATGGATACAGATGTCTTAAGGCACATGATTTCGTTGGAGAAACCTGGATTGAAAATCCTGAGCATGTACTGCAAATCATTAAGAATTTCATCATCAATGGATATGATTTTGATAAAGAATTCGAAACTGCAGTGGCTGCCGGGAAACGGATTTACCAAAGGTTTTTAAATCGAATTGAAGACCCCGGAGAGCGGGAAGTCTTTAAAAAATATTACCAAATGACCTTGGATGCAGTTGTTATCACGGATGATCACCATTTTTATATTGATGCCATGTTTGATGCAAAGACACGTTTATACTTATTGAAGGTAGGTGAGCTTTTAGTGCAGCAGAACGTGCTGGATGACGTGGAAGATATTTGGTTTTTATATAAAGATGAGATCATATCGGTTTTAGATGCTCCACTCTCTTTAATGGATACGGTATTGGAACGGAAAAGGCAGTATGATTTGCATGAGAAAATGAAAACTCCATCATTTTTTGGCGAACCAACGGATGAAGAACGTGCTTTCGTGGAAATGGTGTTTGGTCCATTGGACGAAAACAAGGGAAATACGTCGAATACGATTAAAGGCATTTCAGCATCCGGCGGCGTATGCGAAGGAAAAGTCAAAGTGATATCCGGTATGCATGAGGCCTCTGATTTTAAAAAGGGAGATATACTTGTCTGCAGGACCACGACACCAGTCTGGACGTCCTTTTTCCAGGATGCAAAAGCGATCATTACTGATACTGGCGGCATGCTGTCCCATTCAGCGATCATTGCCAGAGAATATCAGATTCCCGCAGTGTTAGGGACAAAAATAGGAACGGATCGATTGAAAAATGGAGATCATGTCATTGTCGATGGGAATACAGGAACCGTTACGATAATCGATGCATGAGTAAATGAAACCTGAAGCGGATTAGTAATGCATAGTGTCATCCGTTCAAGCTATTGTTTTCCTTTTAAGGATGGAGGTGAAAGAATGAGTAGACAGAAAGAATACCTGATGATCGTTTTTACTTTAATGGCGGCGTTTCTAGTACCGATCAATTCAACGATGATTTCGATAGCGCTCGGGTCGATTTCAGACTTTTATGGTTTGGATATACACAGTGCCACTTTGGTTGTCACTATCTATCTCATTGTAATGGCCGTTACCCAGCCGATTGCTGGTAAACTTGGCGATATATATGGCAATCGGAAAATCTATATAATTGGCATATTACTATTCTTTGCTGCGTCTATTGGATGCGGGCTTGCGCCAAATATAAATATGCTTGTCGCTTTTCGGTCACTGCAGGCCATAGGGGGCGGGCTGCTGATCCCGAATGTCGTTGCCCTTATCCGTCAGACCGTTTCACACGGGCGGCTGCCGGGGGTATTGGGTTTTTTCGGATTGGGAATGGGTCTAGGAGCGGCAGTAGGCCCATTAATAGGCTCGTTTTTAATTGCTGTAGCTAGTTGGAAAGCGATATTCTGGGTTAACGTCCCTTTTTTATTGGGTGCACTTGCTGGAGGCGTTTTCCTTATACCTAAGCTGCAGAAAAAGAATGCCCGACAGCCATTGGATGTTATCGGCTCCTTTTATTTAGCCGTTACGATCACTTTATTGATTACTTTGACTCATGCAGAATCGACGACGATGTATATCGTACTTGGTATCGGGAGCCTTCTATTCATGGGATTATTCGTACGGAAAGAACGTTCTGTTCCATCCCCGATTATCGATTTTAGCTTATTTAAGAGTCCCGTATTCGTAAATGCCAATTTATCTGTATTGATCAATAATTTCACGATGTACGCGATTTTGTTGGTCATGCCGCTGATCATGACCACAAAAATGGATATATCGACTTCCATGAGCGGTGCATTGTTATCCTTGTTCTCGATTTCCATGGCAGTCAGCAATATGATAGGAGGACAGCTTAACCGGAGATACGCATCGGAAAAGGTCATATTCCTTTCATTCGCCATCACGGTGTTAACGAATCTATTATTCTTATTCGTCATCCAAACCCAATCACTTTTGTATTTAGCCTTCACACTCATTGTGAATGGGCTGGCGATCGGTTTAGGACTTACAAGCATGCAGGTAGCTTCCCTGGAAGCAGTGGATGAATCGGTATCGGGCTCGGCTTCGGGTATCTTTTCGACCTTTCGATATTTCGGGAGTATCATCTCATCCACATTGATAGGGATCATCGCAAATTATTCGATCCTATTCGGTATTCTGATAGTGGCGGCCTTATTAGGAGCCATTTTATCCAGAATGGTTTATAGAAACGGTAAAAAGTTGAGAGTTGATAAGGATGGAGTTCTTCCCCGATAAAATGAGTGAGGACCGAACCTTTTTAACTGCTATATGGTAAACTATTACAATGGTGATTCTCGGAGAAGTATACGGATCAGGTTGCATTCAATGCAGGAACTCAGATTAAGTGAGGAATTTTAGGTGGTAACTAAAAAACGAATGACGGGTATGGCTTTTTTCATTGCTGTTCCTAGCGATCATGTTGGATGCCAGTAATGAGTGTTTTGATAAAAATGGCATGCCGACAGTAGAAAAAAGTGTACATGTCTTTTCAATCAGCTGGCCGGTTGAATGTGAACCTTAAAAGCCGAGGAACCATTAAGTGATGTTTAACTGGAAATTTTGTTATAATGAATTAGATAAATCATACGATAATTCGAGGTGCTAATTATGGAAGAAATCAAAATCATTACAACTGAAGAAGTGGAAGCAAAGCTTGAGGCAGGCGAAGCGATGGAACTTGTCGATGTTCGTGAAGACGAAGAAGTGCAAGAAGGAATGATCGAAGGCGCGAAACATATCCGCATGAATGATATCCCAGCTAATCTTGATTATTTTGATAAAGAAAAAGAATACATCTTTATCTGCCGTTCAGGACGCCGCAGTGAAAATGTATGCCATTATCTTCAGGAACAAGGATATAAAGTGGCGAACATGGAAGGCGGAATGCTTGAATGGGACGGCGAAGTCATCGTTAAGTGAAGCTCTTCAAAAAAACCTGTTACTTTTGTAAGCGTAAATCCAAGAATGTAACGACATATTTGAATGAAGAAAGAAAAAAAATCGCGGTTTGTTCACAATGCCGAGAATATGCGGAAAGACGTGCATATTTAAAGGCATGAAAAAAAAGGGTCCTTTCATGAAGAGGGCACTGAAAAAGTCCCTTCGGGCCAATAGAGGTAGATTTTCTCAGTTTATTCTGAGGAAATCTACCTTTTTTT